>JAIMBK010000019.1 GCA_023511535.1 Armatimonadota bacterium | reverse complement strand
GACGATCTCCGGGATGGCCCCGAAAGAAATGGCGCCGGCTAAAAAGGCTTCCACCGCCACTTCGTTGGCCGCATTTAACACAACCGGCATGGTGCCCCCCGCCCGCCCCGCCGCCAGGGCCAGGGCAAGGCAGCGAAAACGGTTCGGATCGGGGGGCTCAAAAGTCAGCTGCGCGCTTTCCTCCCAGTTTAACCTGGGCAGCTTGTTTGGCCAGCGCTCCGGGTAGGTCAAGGCGTACTGGATGGGCACCCGCATATCCGGTACGCCCAGCTGGGCCAGCGTGGAGCCGTCCACAAACTCCACCAGCGAATGGACGATGCTTTGCGGATGCACCACGACCTGGATCTGATCATAGTTTAACCCAAACAGCCACCTTGCTTCAATAACTTCCAGGCCTTTATTCATCAAAGTGGCCGAATCAATGGTCACCTTCCGGCCCATTTTCCAGTTCGGGTGCGCCAGGGCCATCTCTACGGTGACCTTTTGCAAATCGGCCGGTTCTCTTAAAAACGGCCCCCCGGAAGCGGTGAGAATAATTTTGGCCACCTGCTCGCGCGGCGTGTCGCCGAGGCACTGCCAGACGGCGGAATGTTCGCTGTCCACGGGCAAAATCTGCGCTTTTTGCGCCGCGGCCAGCCTCAGGACCAGTTCCCCGCCGGCCACCAGGGTCTCCTTATTGGCCAGGGCGATGTTTTTTCCCGCCCGCAGCGCGGCCACCGTGGGGAGCAGCCCCAGGATGCCCGGAACGGCGACCAGCACCAGATCGGCGCCGGGAAAGCGGGCCACCTCCTGCAGGCCGGCCTCCCCGGAATAAATTTCCGGCCGTTCGGCGGGCGAAAGCAAAGCCGCCAGAGCCTGCGCCTCTTTTTCGCCTTCCACCGCCGCCGCGGCCGGCCGGAACTCGCGGATTTGCCCGGCCAAAAGCCTTAAGTTCCGGCCGGCGGCCAGACCCACCACCTGGAACCGGCCGGGATACTGGCGGACCACCGCCAGCGCCTGCCGCCCGATGGAACCGGTGCTTCCTAAAATAACAATCTTTTTCATCGTCATGGTGACCTACTCCTGCTTCCTGGCGGCCATCCCGGCCTTAATCGCGGCCAGCACCGTAATCAACAAAATCGGCCCCAAAACCAATCCGGTCACGCCGATGGTTTTTAAGCCCACGTACATGGCAATCAACACGGCCAGCGGATGCAGGCCCAAATTGGCCGCCACCACCCTGGCTTCCAGAGTTTGCCGGACCGCCCAGACCAGCGCGTACAGCACCAAAAGTTTGATTCCAAAGCCCAGATTGCCGCTGATCAGCGCCCAGGCCGCCCAGGGCAGATAGACCGTCGCCGGGCCGAGCACGGGAATCAAATCGAAAAAGCCGATGATCAAACCCACCGTCAAGGCGTATTTGGCGCCGATGATCTGCAGCCCGACAATACTTTGCAGGGTGGTCAGGGAAATCAAAATGAACTGGGCGCGCAGGTAACCCAAAAAAGCCCCGACCACTTCGCGGCCCACGCTCGCCGTCCTCTCCCCCCACGGGGCGGGAACATATTTTAACCAGAACCGGACAATCTCCTGCCGGTCCCGGCTGATAAAATAGGTGGCCAGCAGGGTGACGATAATCACCATCACCGCGCCGGGCAGGGCGGAAGCCAGGTGGAGCAGGAAGTTCGCCGCCTGGCCGGCCAGATCGGACAGCCACCTGGTAAATACACCCATATTCTCCTGCAAACGGTCGGTAATCACCGGCGGCAGCTGAATGTAGAAAAGCCTTCCCCGTTCCACCCAGCCGGTAACGTACTCCTGCACGGGGCCAAAATACTTCGGCAGGGATACCGATAAGTCGTTCAGTTCCGCTACCAGCCGGAAAATCAGCAAAGTCAAAAGCGACCCCAGCCCGCCGATCAGGATCACCATCGCCGTCCCCACCGCCAGCGGCCTGGCCAGCCGGGCGCGCTGGTTGAGAAACCTCACCAGGGGTTCGATGAACACGGTTAAAATGACCGCCAGCAGAAAAGGAATTGTAACAATAAACAAATACTTGATGATGACGAGCACTTCCGGCACGATAAATTTCCAGGCCAGGTAGAGCAGCAAAAGCGTGATCGTCATCGCCGCGATTTGCAAGTAGCGAGGCATTTTTTTGCCACCCCGGTTCAAATAATCAGCTTCTGGACGTAATAATAAACCAGGGGGGCGGTGAACAGCATGCTGTCAAACCGATCCAGCATCCCCCCGTGCCCGGGGATCAGATCCCCGGCGTCTTTCACTCCCACCTGCCGCTTAAACGCCGATTCCACCAGGTCCCCCGCCTGCGCGGCGAGCCCCAGCAGAAGGCCCAGCGCCAGCAGGGGCGCCGGCGGCAAAAAAGGATAAATGGATAAAAAAGCGGCGGCCACCAGAAAACTTCCCGCTGCTCCCCCCACGGCACCCTCGATTGTTTTTCCGGGGCTTAATGCGCGGGCCAGGCGGCGTCTGCCGAAATATTTGCCGACAAAAAAGGCGGCCGTATCGCTCACCCAGGTGCCGGCCAGCATGAAAACAATCCAGATCCAGCCGTCGGGCAAGGTCCGCAAAAGATAAACGTAAACAAAAAGGCCGACGTAAGAAACGGCCAGCAGGCCCACGGACATGTCGATTAAATTAAATTTCGGATAAAAGAAAATGAACCAGAGTAAAAAGATAAAAAAAATTATGGCGATGGCTCCCGCCAGGCCGGCGTCCCTGTATAAATAAACACTCCCTAAAAGGAGGGCCGCCCCCGCCAGCATCAGCCCAAAAGGAATATTTAAATTCAGACGGCGAAACATCCGCCGGATTTCCGCCAAAGAAAGCAGCATCACCAGCGCGCACAGGGCGAGCAGCGCCGGCCCGCCCAGCCATACGGCCAGGATAATTAACGGAATACCGATCAGTGCGCTCAAAATTCTGGGCAGCAGCAAACCTTTTCACCAGCTTTAAAGAAGCCCGCCAAAACGGCGCTCCCGGCTTTGAAAATCAACAATCGCCTGCAGTAAATGAACCCGGCGAAAATCAGGCCACAATACCGGCGTTAACCAGAATTCCGTATACGCCAGCTGCCACAGCAAAAAATTGCTCACCCGGTAATCCCCCGAAGGCCGGATTAAAAGATCGGGATCCGGCTGCCCGGCAGTATACAGGTGGCTGGAAATTAGTTTTTCGTCAATCTCCCCGGGGGCCAGCTCCCCCCGCCGGACCTTTTGCGCCAGGGTACGCACGGCCTCCACCAGTTCACTGCGGCTGCCGTAGTTCAGCGCCACATTCAGGGTCAAGCGCCGGTTCAGGCGGGTCCGTTCCCTGGCCATCAGCACCGCCTTTTGGGCGGAAGCGGGCAATTCCTCCAGTTTTCCGATGGGGTTGATGCGGATCCCGTTGGCGCATAGCTCATCGATTTCTTTTTGAAGATATTCTATTAACAAATTCATTAAAGTATTTATTTCCTCCCGGGGTCTTTTCCAGTTTTCCGTAGAGAAAGCATACACGGTGAGGAACCTGATTCCCAGTTCAACGCAGATCTTGACCACATCCCGCAGGGATTCCACCCCCGCCCGGTGTCCCAGGGTGCGCGGCAGCCCCCGGCGCTGCGCCCAGCGGCCGTTGCCGTCCATGATAATGGCAATGTGCTGCGGCAGCCGGGACCGGTCAATCCGGGCGAGCAATCCTGTTTCTTCAGCTGTTTTCCTTTCCTCCGGCAACTTTTTAAACATCCGTCCAGTCCCCCATCATCAGTCATCGGTCGGCGGAGATCCAGGACCCGGAATAAGCAGAAAAAATACACAGAACCCCCTCAAAATTACTGCCAGGCGGGCGGGCGGCAAATTTACTTTTGAAAATTTCCACTTCTTTCCCCAAAAAATGCTCCGCCCGACGACTGACGACTGTTTTAAGGGGGTTAAAAACAGGGGTTGGGAATTAGGGATCAGGAATTGGGGATTAGGAGGGTCACAAATCTCCAACCTCTGCCGGTACTCCAATCTACAAGAACCTAATCCCTAGCCCCTGGTCCCCAGCCCTTAACCCCTAATTTACACTTGCATAATCTCCTGTTCCTTATTGGCCACCAGCTGATCAATTTCCTTAATATATTTATCCGTTAATTTCTGAACTTCCTCCTGCAGGCGGCGCAGCTCGTCTTCCGAAAGTTCGCCTTTTTTTTGCTGCTGCTTGAAGAGATCGTTGGTCTCGCGGCGGATATTGCGGACGGCCACCCGCCCCTCTTCAGCTTTTTTCCGCACTACCTTCACCAGTTCGGTCCGTCTTTCCTGGGTCAACTGCGGGATTACCAGGCGGATTACCGTCCCGTCGCTGGCCGGGTTGATGCCCAAATCGGATTTCAAAATGGCTTTTTCGATCTCGGGCAGAGCCGCTTTATCCCACGGCTGAATCACCAGGAGCCGGGGTTCGGGAGCAGAGATATTGGCCAGCTGGTTCACCGGCATTAAACTGCCGTAATAGGAAACCATCACCTTGTCCAGCAGCGCCGGCGTAGCCCTGCCCGCCCGCAAGCCGGCAAACTCTTTTTTAATCACTTCCAGGGTTTTTTTCATATTTGCTTCCGCTTCCCTGACCCGGGGATTAACCAACTGCCACACCTCCTACAAAGGTGCCGATGTTTTCACCCAAAACGGCCCTTTTGATATTCCCCACCTCATTCAGGTTAAACACCACAACCGGAATGCGGTTGTCCATGCAGAGGGAAGTGGCCGTCGAATCCATTACGGCCAGCCCCTTATTCAGCAAATCGATGTAAGTGAGCGAGGTAAACCGTTTGGCGTTGGGATTTTTCAGCGGGTCATCGTCGTAAACCCCGCCCACCCGCTTGGCCATTAAAATCACTTCCGCCTCAATTTCCGCAGCCCGCAGGGCGGCGGTGGTATCGGTGGAGAAATAGGGATTCCCGGTTCCGCCGGCAAAAATAACCACCCGGCCCTTTTCGAGGTGCCGGATCGCCCGGCGCCGGATGTACGGTTCCGCCACCGCCCTCATCTCGATGGCCGTCTGGACGCGGCTGATAATCCCTTGCTTCTCCAGAGCGTCCTGCAGCGCCAAAGAATTAATTACCGTGGCCAGCATGCCCATGTAGTCCGCCGTCGCCCGGTCCATCCCCTTGGCGCTGCCGGCCAGCCCCCGCCAGATGTTGCCGCCGCCCACCACAATCGCCATCTGCACCCCTAACTGAACAACCTCTTCGATCTGGAGGGCGATGGACTTGACCACGTCGGGATCGATGCCGAAGCCCTGGTTTCCGGCCAAAGCCTCCCCGCTCAACTTCAAAACCACGCGCCTGTACTTGGGGACCGCTGCCGATGCCATGCGGAAAGAAAACCTCCTCTTGCCTCAATCAGGACCCGGCCAGGCCCTCACCCAGTTCAAAGCGCGCAAAGCGCCTGACGGAAATGTTTTCGCCCAGGCGGGCAATATGTTCATTCAGCAACTGCTGAATGGTCACGTCCTGGTTTTTAATGAAAGGCTGCTCGAGAAGGCAGGTCTCTTTGAAATATTTTTCCAGGCGGCCCTCCACAATCTTCGGCAGGACTTTTTCCGGCTTCCCTTCCGCGGCGGCCTGGGCGGCCAGGATTTCTTTCTCGCGCTCAATTACGTCCGCGGGCACATCTTCCCGGCGCACGTATTCGGGCCTGGCCGCCGCCACCTGCATGGCGAGATCGTGAACCAGGGCGCGAAAATCATCCGTCCTGGCCACAAAATCCGTTTCGCAGTTGACTTCCAGCAGCACACCCACTTTTCCGCCGGGATGGATGTAGGCGTCGACAAGCCCTTCCGTGGTAACCCGCCCGGCCTTTTTCGCGGCCGCCGCCAGGCCTTTTTCGCGCAGGTAGTCGACGGCCTTTTGCAGATCCCCGCCGGTCTCGGTCAAGGCTTTCTTGCAGTCCATCATGCCCGCGCCGGTTCGTTCCCGCAGTTCTTTTACCATCGCGGCCGTGATTTCACCCAAATTTCCAACACCCTTTCCGTGGCAAGTAGGGACTGTTCGCATAGCAAGCAGGGACGACGGTTCTTGCTTGCCTGTCCCGTATCTCAAATTTGTTAATAATTACCTTTTATTATTTATTATAACCGGTGCAAGACATTTTTAAGATCCCGGCCGGTTGCCGGATAAGGAGGCCGGCCCACAGAAAAACGCAGGAGTTTCCTCCTGCCTGATCAGCCTGCTGTTAATTACATTGCTTCAGCCAGCTGCTCTCCCTGCCTGCCTTCCAAAACGGCATCGGCCATCTTGCCGGTCAGCAACCGCACGGCCCGGATGGCGTCGTCGTTTCCGGGAATCACGTAATCGATTTCTTCCGGGTCGCAATTGGTATCTACCACGGCAACAATCGGAATGCCCAGCTTTCTGGCCTCGGCAACGGCGATCCGCTCTTTGCGCGGGTCGATTACAAAAAGAGCGTCCGGCAGCTTTTTCATCCCCTTAATCCCGCCGACGGACTTCTCCAGTTTCTCTTTTTCCCTGGTCAGCTCGGCAATTTCCTTCTTCGGTAAAGCGTACAGCGAGCCGTCAGCTTCCATCTTCTCCAGTTCCAGGAGGCGTTCAATCCGGTGGCGGATAGTCTGAAAGTTCGTGAGCATGCCGCCCAGCCAGCGCTGGTTCACGTAAAACATCCCCGCCCGGGTGGCCTCTTCCCGCACGGCCTCCTGCGCCTGCTTCTTGGTGCCCACAAAAAGAATGGTGCCGCCGCCGGCGCTTAACTCTTTCACAAAGTTGTAAGCTTCCTCAATTTTTTTGACTGTTTTCTGGAGGTCGATAATGTAGATCCCGTTCCGGTCGGTAAAAATATAAGGGGCCATTTTTGGGTTCCACCGCCGGGTCTGGTGCCCGAAATGAACCCCCGCTTCCAAAAGTTGCTTCATCGAAATAATGGCCACGGTTCCACCTCCTTCCACACCGGTTTTTTCCTCCGCCGCCTTCATCCTTTTGCAAAAACCCGGGATCCGGGCAACCGGCAAAAATCGGGCCGGCGTGTGTAATTTTACCGGATGTATTCTAACATAAACTTTCCCGGCGCGCAAGGGATGATCAAAAAAGAGCCGCTCTTTACCGCAGGGTAATTTCATGTTAAAATGAGGGGGAAGGGGGGAAAGGCGGTGGCAGGCATGGACCTCGCTTTGAAAAGCTATGGTTCCGGTTTAACCTACGCAGATTACTGTAAAATTGACGACGGCCGTCGTTACGAGCTAATCGGGGGGGAATTGTACCTGGTACCGTCTCCAAGCGTGCCGCACCAGCGTGTTTCTTTAAGGTTAAGCTGGCGCCTGGCCGAATATATTGAGCAAAACGATTTGGGCACCGTGCTTACAGCGCCGATTGACGTTTACTTAACCGACCAGGATGTCGTGCAACCGGATATTATTTTTATTTCCCGGGAACGTTCGGATCTCGTTACAGAAATCAACATCAAAGGAGCCCCTGATCTGGTGGTAGAAATATTATCACCCTCGACGTCCTCCAGGGACCGCACGGCTAAAAAAGAACTGTACGCCACGTACGGGGTGAAAGAGCTGTGGATTATTCATCCGCTGGTGCAAACAATTGAGGTTTATCGGAGAGGAACGGAAGGAGCTTTCCAGGAACCGCTGTTCTATACCAGAAGAAGCAACCAAAAAATTACTTCCCCTTTGCTGCCGGGCCTCACTTTGGATTTAAACGATCTTTTTTAGATCAGGAAGCACCGGATTACCAGAACCCCCGTTAAAAACAGGATCGTGGTCAGGCCCAGGGTGTCGACCACCAGGGAAACGGTTTCGACCCAGTCCGGGGTTTCTTCTTCGGGAAAATACCTGCGGTTGTTTGCCATTTTTCCCACCTCTCTTTTTTCGTCCGGAGCCGGCCGGCCGCCTGATTAACCTTGAAAAGAGGGAGAGGGGAGAGGGGTCTTGCCGGGGAAGTTGACGCCCTCTCCTGCCAGGGGAAGGGTCGCTGCCGACCAGCGCCTCTCCAAAAAACATGAAAAGGGAGCAGGTTAAAAAATGGAAAGGCCGGCTGCCTTATTTAAGTTAAGGCTAACCGGCCTATCGTTGTTCGATTTGGCCTTTCGTTTTATGAGCTTGTTATAATTATAACAATCTTTTTCTCCGGCGTCAACCCTTTTTCAAGAAATTTTTTTGCCTGACTTTTTTGCCCCACACCTCTTTTAGCGTGGTCTTCCCTTTGTACCCCCGGAATTTTCTGCAGCCTTCATAATTCGTATAATTACACCTTTGTAGCTTTGTGCTTTAGTGCCTTTCCTGCCTCTGTGCCTCTGTGCCTATTTTTCCTCTGTGCCCTTTTTACCTCTGTACCTTTGGGCCTCCGCGCCTTCCTTAACTTCTTTTTATGCCTTATGCCTCCGCCTTTTTCGCCGGCTTGCTGGCCGTTATCCCCAGCCCCTCAAAGATCAACATAATGGCGAAGCCATACCAGATGGTGTAAACAACGTAAAAAACGAGGGAACCAATCGAAACTCCCGCCATTTCCCGGAACCGGGCCGGCGGAATGCCGTCATAATTGTACGCCGGCTCCAAAGCCTTTTTGCTTACGTTTTCAACAAACACCGCCTCCGCCGGTCTGTTTTCCTGCAGATAGTAACCTTTTAACTGCTTGAAGGCCGCCCACCAGTAATAAACGGCTTCTTTGCCGGAAAAACCGTATTGACTCGGGAAGGACGCTTCCCCGCTCTGAAATAAAGCCTCGGCATCGGCCAACGCGCGCCGGGCCACCAGCCCCAGGTCACCCGTGACCCGCAGGCTATCCCCGCCGGCCGTCGTTTGGGCGCCCGCGGCAAGGAAGAGAGTTTTCATTTTTTCCAGCTCTTCGGCACTTTTCACCTGGAAAGTAACTTCCATTTTATTCCCGGTAAATTGATCTGCTTTCCCGGCCAGGTCCGGAATAAAGTAGGACGATCCCTTGGACAAAGAGTTAAAAATGCCGTCGACCAGATGCAACCCGGTAGCACCTTGAAAAACCGGGCTGAGGATTACGGCCAGGGTCGCTCCGAAGCAAATCAGCAGCACCAGGCCGGTGATAAATGCCCTCCGGTTAATGATTACAGGCATTTGCCCACACCTCCTTAAAGACAGGGATTGGGGATCAGGTACTTTTGCTGGATATAACTATTTTCATCCTTACTTACCTTTAATGGGTAGATTCCAGTGCCTGCTCCGTCCGCCCGGACGCTGCCGGCACGCCGGCCAGAGCGGCGTGTTCCGCCCTGATTTTTCCTACGCTGCGCAGGAAAGAGGCCAGAACCCAGAAAGCAAACCCGCTGACCAGGGCAAAAAAGATGACCGTTCCGATGGTGCTCAGCAGTTTTCCGGCGGCCGGGGCCAGGCTGAGGTAACCGGCGCTGGAAAGCTTTTCCGGCAGGGCGCAGGCCCGGTTGACAAAACCGGCAAAAATGGCCAGGGCGTAAAAGCCGCGGATGACCGCCCCCTTGACCACCTTCGTCACCATGGCGCCAATTTGCACGCCGATCAGGGAGCCCAGCAAGAGGCCCATGGTCAGGGAGTAGAAGACGAACCCGCTGATGGCGTATTGAATGGACGCATACCCGGCCGTAAAGATGATCTGCAAAATGTCGGTGCCGACGGTCGTAAATGTGGATACACCAAGCCCATAGACAAACATCGGGAAGGTCAGAAAACCTCCGCCGACGCCCATAATGGCGGCGATAAAACCAACGATAAACCCGCACAATATAACCGGATAAACAGGCAGTTGCCGGCCTCCCGGGACAACGTCCTGGTCGAATTTAACGTAGGGAGGAATCCGCAAAGACTGTAACGTCCGGGCAACTCTGGTCGTGGTTTGCACCTGCGCTTTTTGGGAAGCCTCGGCCCGGCGTAAACTAAGGTAATCGTAAAGGGCATAGGCCCCCAGAATGCCAAGCATGAAAACATAGACGGCACTGATAAAGGCGTCGCTGAGCGCGGGGCTCCTTTCGTAAATAGACTTGTTCAAGCCCGTTCCCAACGTCACCCCGAGGGTTGAACCAACGACAAACCAGACCGCCAGCCAGACGTTCACGTTCCCCAGCTTCCGGTGCAGGGCGGTACCCATAATCGCCTTGGCAAAAATATGAAACTGATCGGTTCCCACCGTCATTATACCCCTCACCCCGATGCTCATGAGCGCCGGGGTAATCACAAAACCGCCGCCGGCCCCGATGCATCCGGTAATTAAACCTGCGACCAGACCGACAAAGAGCGACCCGATGAACATCTCCGTGGTAATGAAGGACGGCGCGTAGGCTTTGCTGCCGCCGATTAATTCCGTTGCTAACGCTGCTTCCACGCCCATAAAAAGGATGACCGGCAAAAGCATGGCCAGCAAGACTTTCCTGCGCCGGGTGAGGATAAACGTGCTGTTTTCCAGCTCCCACTTTGCGTAGGCGCTTTGAAAGCTTTGCAGTGCATCATTGAATTGCCTGCTTTTCCGGCGGATTTTTCGCCACCATTGCATCGGTTTCTCCCCCTTTCTTTATTTTAGACCGGTAAAAATGGGATCATTTTTCTTTTTTTAATCAACCTGTTCCCTTTTCATGTTTTTTGAAGATGCCAACAACCCTTCTTCTGCCAGCAACCAGCGAAAAATAAGGACCGTGATTGAATAAGCAACACCCCTTTCTGTGCTCTTCTTTACTTTTTCCCGCCCATGTGAACTTATTCACTACACTTTACAAAAACCATTCTACCTTCTGCCCGGCAATCACCCATTTTACCCCGGGACCTTTTTCCGCAACCATTCCCCGGCCTGAAAAGGTACTCTCTTTTTCTTCCCCTGCAGTCCGGCACCCGGTAAATTATTTGTGAGATAAATAACTATCTTTTTTCCAAAGTTACGTTTTTGTCACTACGCCTGTCAAACCGTAATATTTTGAAAAACCGGCAGAATTGCTTAAAAATTGCTTTTTTCTCCGTCTATCTTTTTCTTGTTCATCCTGCATTTATTTCTCTAGCTTTTTTAAATTTCACTAAAAAAATTTTGGCAACGGGATTGACAGGATGAAAACTTTGGGCTTATAATTGTGATTACAATCACATATCTGGCCTGAAGGGTAAGGGTTTTTACCGGTGCTCCAGGAAAGAAAAACCGTCGGCGTGATCAGATCCCGCAAGTTATTTGAAGTGGTGGCGAAAATCTGCACAAACAATCAGATGAGTTTTGTATTTTTAAAAAATCTTACCAGAAATATCCTCTCCCATCTCCCAAATGCACGCTCATTATGAAACGGTAGTTCCCTTCAAATGAGCGTCTTTTTTTGCCAGGGGATTAAAGAGCAAAAGATATTTTCGGCCAGGGGTTGAAGTTATGCCTCCTTCTCCACTAATGCCGGGCTTCAAGCGCCAGCTTTTGCTGATCGTGACCATCCTTTTAATCGTCCCGGTGCTGGTCATGCTTTACGACGTTTATTTCGCCTCCAAGACTGACGACATCCTCATCGTCAATCTGGAGAAAAAACTGACCGGCATTGCAGGCGGGCTGGGCATCCAAATTGAAGAGCAGCTTTCCCGGGAACCCCCTGAAAAGCGGATGGAAGCGCTGGCCGTAATCTTCGACCAGGCGGCCGGACCGGTGGCACAGGCCAATTCCGGGGTGCGGCTGGGTTTATATATTCCCGGCAACGATCAGATCATCATCCACGGCTTTCTCCACGAATTCGGCAAGCGCCTGCCGGAAGAAAAAAAGGAACGGGAGCAGCGCATCTATCAAGAGGCGCTGAAAGGGATTGCGGCGGTGATGAAAAGTGGTGAACCGATCACCCGCCTGGGCCGGACCTGGGACGACCAGTTCCTGGAGCACCTGGTCCCGGTCCGGTCCGATTCCCGGATTATCGCCGTGCTTTGGGCTGAAGAAAGAATGCATCCGCTCTTTGCCCGGAGCACCAAGATCCGCCTTTTCATCCGTTACATTACCTTAACTGTTTTCAGTTTCGGCGTGCTTGCCTCCCTGCTGACGATTACCTCCCTGGTCAGGCAGGTCCGGACCATTAAAAACGGGCTTTTGGAGCTGGAGCACAACTTTGCCTTCCGGCTTCCGGAGATGTCCGGCGAAATGGGCCAGATTACCGGCGCGATCAACACCCTGGCAGCCGGCCTGGCGGAAAGGGAGCAAACCATCGAACAGTTGCGGCGCTCGGAGAACCTGATCGCCCTGGGGAAACTGGTCACGCACATCGCCCACGAACTGCGCAACCCGGTCAGCATTATCCAGGCCGTCAGCGAAGTGCTGGCGTCCCGGCTGAAGAATTCTCCGGAATTAAAAGGGTATGCGGAATACGTAACAAAAATTCAGGAGCAAATCGAAAGACACAACCGGCTGGTAGGAGAATTACTGGACTTCGGCCGGCCCGACCCCGGCCTGATCGCGCCCCTCAACTTAAATGAACTGATTTCCGCGCTTCTGGAGGATTGCGCTTTGCTGCTCCAGCAAAAAAAGATCGCCCTCGAATTCGCTCCCAGCGCGGAGCCGCTGCTCATCCAGGGCAATCAGGAAAAACTGAAACAGGTACTGATCAACCTCCTGCTTAACGCCGTCCAGGCCATGCCGCAGGGGGGGAGCCTGACCGTGCGGACGGAGGCGGTCAACCACACGGCCCGGGTGCTGATCCGCGACACCGGGGTAGGCATCTCCAAAGAAGACCTGCCGCAAATCTTCACCCCTTTCTATACCAAAAAAGCCGGCGGCAGCGGCCTGGGCCTGGCGATCAGCCAGCGCATCGTCCAGATTCACGGGGGATCCATCAGCGTGGAGAGTGAACCCGGCGCGGGCACCACCTTCACGCTCAGCTTTCCGCGCAGTCAGCCGGAAGAAGAAAACAAAACGCTATCCTAGATGCGCAGCCTCACCACGCGTGGATCGATCAGGACTTCTTCCTTCTCAAAATCCAGCTTGAAACGCCATTTCTGCATGGTTACCGCCCCAATAATCACTTCTTCCGAAAGACCGGGCAAAACCATAAACTCGTCGGAGAAACGATACCCGTTGATGCGAAAATCAAGCCTGACCGCCTCCTTTGCTTCCATTTTCCGATCTTTTTCCGCCGTTTCGAAAATTAACGGCTCTAACAAAGGAGTCAAAATTTCCAGTTCGCCGGCCAGTTCGCCGGCGATGCAAGAGTAGATGGCGCCGCTGTCAAAAAGGGCCTTGATTCGTTTTCTTCCCTTCGAACCAACCAGTTCGATCTCTTTTTCGATAATGGCCATGCGGCGGTTTTCCCCCTTTCCTTCCTAAATTATAACATTTATCATCAGGGATCAAAAGACGGAAAATAAATTTCATCGCTGGTATTGACATCATTAACCGGTTAATGTTATCCTATAATTGTGATTACTATCACAAGTTATTGATCGGAGGGAAAATCATGGCCAGGGTGCTTGTTATTGACGATGAAGAGGGAATGTGCTGGGCGCTGGAAAAAGCCCTGGAGGAAGAAGGCCACCAGGTTTTTACCGCCACCTGCGGGCTGGCCGGGCTGGCCGTTTTCAAAGCGCAAGAAATCGACCTGGTCCTTTGCGACATCAAGATGCCCGACATCAGCGGGCTGGAGGTTTTGGAGCAAATCCGCAAGAAAAACCCCTACGTTCCGGTCGTGATTATGACCGGTTACAGTTCCTTGCCCATCGCTTTGGAAGCCATCAAAAAAGGAGCCAACAGCTACCTAACCAAACCTTTCCACATCATCCAGTTAAAGGAACTGGTGCAGAAAACGATCAACCAGCAGCCTTGCCCGTCGGTCCATTAAATTTGCCGCCGAAAGAAACATCGGCCGCCCGTTTTGATCGGAAAAGGTTTATAAGAATGAATGGTTATCTTAACCGGGAAAAGGACCCTTCCCCAACCACGGAACAACGGGAGGCATTGTCAGGTCTCAATCGATTTCTTTGAGTTGTTCAGCGAAATTCCGGCCATAAAATAATAATCCTTAAATCACCCAATCACCCGCCCCAAAAAACGCTCACTCCGAACAGTCAAAACCTGTTCGGAGTGAGCGTTTTTTCTTTCCTTGCCTAAGACAAAAAACACTCACTTGACCGGTGCAATTGCTTTTCCTCACCCGGGGAAAAATCAGGAGCATTTAAACCTGTTAAGCAACCGCAGTTAAATTCAACCGGAAAGTTTTCAGGGGATAATCGGTCCGAACAGGTAGGCCAAATAAACAACCCACAGCGACGAAACAAGGAAGATCCCAATTACGTGCACAACATCATTTAAAATGTCGCCGCCTTCTATTTCTTCTTCGTAATCCCTCCAGTTCCGATCCCACATTCTCATCATCCCCTTACCCCTTGCTAACATAATTTTAACAAAAAAAACGAATAAGGTAAATAGTTTTTTAAATAGTGTCTTATTTCACATATTTTTAGCCGCCCTTGACTTTATTTTAGGAGTTTGAGATAATATGAGTCAACTAAATAACATTTTCCTTCTTTCCGGATAAAGGCCAGGGAGGTGTTATAGAAAAATTAGTGATATCGTTCACATACCAACTACGGAACAAACCACTCCTCTCAAAGAAAAACTTAACATTCGCGCGCCCGTCACCAAAACAACGAAAGGAGAGGTGGCCATGCGTTTACCTTTTTTGAAAATCACTACTCCCCCCTGCCCCGCCTGTGGGTCTAAAAATACCACCACCGGGCGGTTGATCAGGCTCGCGGCCGGTTTCGGCGTTGGTCTGGGCGGATCGATCTTGTGTTTTTTGCTGGCTTTTCTTTACCCCCCCGGCCTGATCTTGATCCCCATTGCCCTGGGTTGCGGCTTTTTAATCTGCGTCATCCCTCCCCTCGGCAAGTATTGCTGCCTCGACTGCGACGCCTACTGGAACCCCGATAACCCGCAGCTATACTGGAAACCAAAACCACCCGGGGTTTAGCGTCAAATACCCGTAGGGTATTACCAGGCGAGACACAAAAAAAATGGCACGAAAAAATCCAGGGACATGAAAAAATCTTGCGGGGCGAATATTTTACCGGCCGACAGCTGAAGCCCCGGGGTTGATTCCCGGGGCTTCGGTTCGGCGGGCGATGCAGTTTCTCAACTGACCTTGATTTTAAGCTTTGACCTTGGCCGCCAGCTCTTTTTCCCGCTTTTCCCGGGCAATTCCCGCGAAAAGCTGAACGATAATGTATGTACATATTCCGCCGGCGGCAGCCAGCATCAGGTAACCGCCTACCTGCGTCCAAAGATAGTTTTTCATAAAGGCGGCGTACCATTCGGGCCGGTTGGCCACCTCCACCATGTAGTGGTACATGGCATCCTTTTTTAAGATCAGCGAGGAAATTTGCCCGGGGGAAAATCCTTCTTGCTTCAGCAGTGCTTCAATTCCCTTCTTATAGACGGGTTCGTACTGCGAAGCAATCTGTTTTAAGATTACCGAAGCACAGCAGAGGAAGGTCGCCACGGCAAAAACCAGCCGGATGGTGATTCCGTAGACGTACTTGGTACAAATAGTGCCGAACTGGGCGCCTACCGCCGCGCCGAGGAGCATAATCACCGCCCCGAGCACTTCCACGCCGCCTTTCAAACTATAAGTGAAGCACCCGTAAGCGCCCGAGAACATCACCTCGAACAGGTCGGTGCCGACGGCTATTTTGGTAGGCACGCCCATCAGGTAGATCAGGGCCGGCAACCGGATGATGCCGCCGCCGACCCCCAGAATGCCGGCGCAAAAACCAGTCACCACGCCCACGAAGAGGATGGCCCAGAGGGAAACTTTCATCCTGGCCACCGGGCAGTAAAACGTGGGCCAGATGTTGAGCGTGTCCTGGATCCAGCGGGACCAGGCGGTACCGACCACGTCCTTTACTTCTTTACCGGTTTTCTTCTCCTGCCTTCTTACGCGAAGATATTCCGATAACATAAACGTGCCGATAGTCAGGAGCAGGATTATATACAGGTAGCGCACCACCACCCCGGCCTGGCCGATTTTGGTCAGATACCGCAGGATTTGGGCGCCGGCCTCAATTCCCGAAAAGGTTCCGATCAGCATGATGAAAGCAATGATGACGCTAACGTGACCAAATTTCCAGTGCCTGAAGGTGGCGACGATGGATTTGCCGACCAGGTGGGTCATGTCGGTACCTACGGCGTAAATCATCGGAAACCCGAAGATATTCAGCGTGGGAGTGACCAGCCACGCCCCGCCGATGCCGAAAAAGCCGCCCACCACTCCAACAGTAAAGCCGATGAGCAAAAGGGGCCACCAGGCCATTTCAACTCCACTTACCGGCATGTGGATCATGAATCTTCACCTCCATTATTTTTAAAAAATTATTCTTACACTTTAATCACTTTGTCTTCTTCTTCATACTCTTTCTTGTACTTGCCCAGGTCAATGCGGAGAGCTTTAAAGATCAGATCGGCTAAAAGGCCCAGGGCGCCTCCCAGGCAAATCATGGTAAGCAAAGTCATCCCCGCGTAGGACAACGGGGAGGCCTTTTCTATGGCGGCAAGCCATTCGAAGTAACCCATGGTCATTCCTCCTTTCTTTTTTTGCTCCCGTTTTTCCGGTGCTTCCCGGAGCTATAAATTCCCTGCTAGCCTGCCTTGCCGGCAACCTGCCCGGTGACGAGGAAATAAATCCAGGTAACAAAAGATCCGCAACAAAACAAGATGATAAAAATTTGGATCAGTCTTTTCCCCATCGCAGCGCCACCTCCTTTCCTCATCTATCTTTAACTGCCCGGAGGATACCGCTCCGGGAGTTAAGTGGTGACATAATTCACATTTACTCTGAAAATAAAACTGCTAACGGATAACCTGCTTTGGCTTATTTTTTTTGGGATAAAGGGCAACCGGCTGTTCCTCCAGCTTTACCGTTTTGATGGCTTCGTAGATCAAAACCGGCTGCCCGTTCTCCACGCGCACTCTGACTTCGCCCCAACCCAATTCCCGCATGAAAAGAATAAGCTGTTTTTCCCTGTTCGTAAGACCCTGGACGATCCCTGTTTCGTCAGCCATTACCTTTCCCCTCCCCGGTAAATCGTGATTGTTTTCACTATCACATAATTATTCTATTTTTACTTCCCCAGCCTGTCAAGAATTTTTTCTGAGTAAAAACTCCATTTATTACCGGGCGGAGGCAGCTTAAATTGTTTAAAGGGGATGGGGATGAAAAAAGGCCGGAAGCTCTAACCGGGGTTAGAGACTGCCGGCCTATCGTTGTTCGATTCGGCCCTTCCTGTGAGGTTTGATCTAAAAATAACAAATTCCTGCTGCGCTGTCAACCCCTTTTTTACATCTGAAAATTACGAAAATAGGCCTTCCGGATTAACCTGTCCTTTTCTTTAAAAATTCAAGGATTATACCGGCCGTTTCCGGGTCAAAATCACTCTGATAAAACCGCAGGAAGAGCGCCTGGCGCAACTCGCCCGGGGTGAGCCGGGGATTTTCCGCCCGAAGGGAAGCCAGCGCCAGGCGGCGGGCGGTATCAAACATCGAGCAGCCCATCTTAAGGCGTTCTTCGCCCGTCCGTCTCATGATCATCGCCCGAAACCGCCTGGCTGCATCGGGGTGAGTATCGCCGGTCATTTGGCTGCCTCCCTGTAAAGATCTTCAACCGCCAGCTCTTTCGCCCACCTGGAGAGGTAGACATGATCGAGTTCCGTCAAGCTGGAAAGCAAATTTCGTACATCCGCCAGCTGTAATTCGGATAAATTCTGTTTGGCCCAAAGCAATTTGGAAAGAATCAAATCTTCCGGGGCAATAATGAACATTTCAATTCCTTCAATATCCACCTTTCGGCGGCGGGCAAAGGCCTGACGCTGGTACTGATCGTCTTTCTTAATGATCAAATCCACCTTCACAATTGCTTTTTCGTGAATAATATTAAACATCCTTTGTTGGGTTATCGCTTCCCAAATCATCCCTTTGTCAATATAAAAATCACCGGCAAAAAGAGAAAACACTTTTTCTACATCCACCGTCCGCAGTTCGACCACGATATCAATATCCCTGGTCATGCGGGGGACGGCATAAAAGTTGGCAGCAATTGACCCGGTTAGCATGTACGGGACTTGCGCCTCGTTCAACCGCCCGGTGACTATCTTTAATACTTCCAATTCTTCGCTCAATTCAACTTCCCCTTTCCCCCAATTATAACAAAACTGATCGCTTATGAATACTTGAATTTATAAAAAGCACCCTGGTTTCTGGTGATGCCGGGCCGGGCCCGGAACCAAACCGGGCCGGACCGAATAGCTTGAATATTTTTGCTTGTGGAACTTAACATGTGAGTTATTGCACAAGTCAGGATGAAATGTTATAATGCCAGGTAAGAAAGTAAGAGACAAAAAATGTGATCACATATGTGACAGATATCACAATCCACCCGGGGTACCAGATTAATTTACGGCCGGTTGAAAAAGGGCAAAAAACTGGTGCAAATGTAGTGACAAAGGAGGGTTGGCCGGTGTTTTTCCGCAAAATCACCACCCGCAGTAACGGCAAGGAATACACCTACGTCAAGCTTATTGAAAACTACCGGAAAGGAAATAAGATCAAGCAAAGAGTGATTGCCAACCTGGGAAACATCGAGGAGCTGGACCCCGACCGGGTGCGGGCCCTGATGACCAGCCTGGCGAAAGTTTGCGGCGTGGAACCTCCCGGCAAACCAAAGTTGAAAATAAAAAGGGTTTTACGTTACGGCGACGCCCTGCTGATTCATAAAATCTGGGAACGGCTGGGCCTCACCGGCGCGGCGGGCGCTTTCCCCGGCATGGCGCCGGACCTGGCCCTGGCTGGAGAACTGCTGGTCATCGCTGAACTCCTCCGCCTCCCCGCGGAGGCGGTCAAGGAATGGCGCCGCCACCTCTATTTGCCTGCTTCCGAGCAGGCGAACCCCCCGCCCCGGGAAGAGGCCTTAAGCTTCCTGGCCGAAAACGGGCAGCGCCTCCAGGAACACATTTTTCAGCGCCTGCAGGAATGGGGAAAAATAACCCCGCCCCTCTACCTTTTCGCCGTGAAAAGCCTGGTGGAAAACATCCCCGCGCAGCCGGCCCACTTTCTCAACCGGCGCGGTGAACGCCGTTTCTTCGACCTGGATTTATTTATGACGTCCGCGGGAATCCCGGCCGGGTACGCCGCAACGGCCCGGAACACCGCGGACGGGCAAAACCTGGCGAAAAGAACGGCCCAGGCCAGCGAACGGTTTAAAAATTACCGGGTTATCCTGGTCGGCAATTTGCCCGTCCTTCCTGAAGAAAATCTGCCTGGTCTTTCCATGTCCATCCGGGAATACATTACCGGCTTTTCCCTTTCTAGCGCCCAGGCCGGGCGGCCCGGCTGCGAAGTATTGCCGGCCCACCTTTTCCCGCCGGACCTTCTCTCAACAGATCTTTTGCAAAACTTCCACCGGCTTGCCGACGACCTCTGGTACCGGGAAACCAAAGCGGAACAAACGCGCTGCCTGGTATGTGCCAACCCTTTCCAGAACCGCCGGTTTGTTATTCAAACGAATATCGAAGATCTCCCCGCCCCCGAAATTATCCGGATCTACAACGATTTCACCGCTGTTCAAGCCCGCTACCGGGTCATCGGATGCCCCGCCCAGCCGGTTTCCGCCGCCAGGAGCCTGCCGGGACAAATCTTTATTTCCTGGCTGGCTCACCTGGTCGAAAAGCTCCTCGACTATATTTTCCAGGAACAGGGAATGAATATAAATGCGGCTGCCGCCCTGCAAATTTTAGAGCCGGTCAAGATAGTCATTAATGAAATGGGGGGTGAGATCAGAAGTTCGGTGATCGCGATGGATAAAGCGCAGAAAAATATTTTATCTGCTCTGGAAGCGGGAGCGGCGCCTCCAGTAGCACCGGACCAATTCCATCCGCTTCCTGTTCCGCCGGGCGACACCTTAGAAAACAAAGGTTGGGAATTAGACCTTTCGGCCGCTTCCAGCTGTACCAGCAAAGGATACCCGGCATTCGGCTCCAGTTAACTTTTTTGTTTTCTGTTATAGTTGCCAAAGATTATTTTTGAAACATGAAAGGGGTGCAGGCAAATGATTGATCCCCTGACCAACACTCTGGCAATCTTTTTTATCGGTCTTTACGCGGGTATTTTAAGGGTGTGTTACGGAACCGCCGCCCAGTTGCTGGCCGTTCCGCTGTTGAATATCTTCGGCCTGCCGCCCGTTTTTGCCGCCGGCACCGTCATCGCCGGGAACTTTTGCCAGACCGCCGCAACCCTCGTCCAGAAAGGCTCCCTTTTTTACGCGCACCGGCGGCTGGGGCTGGCCCTGGGCATCTTCGGCATCATCGGCATGTTTCTGGGTCATGCGCTGCTTACCGGAATATCCGGCGTCAATCAGAATATTTTTACCGCCACCTGCGCTGTTCTTCTTTTGGCCGCGGGAGCGGCAACTCTGGCGTATTCCCACGGCAAAGAAACTTCTGGACCCGGCCAAAAGCCTCTTCCGTCCAACTGGCCGTTTTTATTCCGGCCCGGCCCCGGCAGCACCCGGTTTATTGAATTTTTGTCCCTCCCGGCGGTTTTCCTGGCCGGACTGGGGATCGGCTTCGCCACAGGGTTCTGGGGCCTGGGGGCGGGCCTGCTGGGGATCATTCTCCTGACCGGGGTTTTGCACGCTCCCCCGCCGGTCGCCGCGGCCACCGACCTGATTGCTTCCTCCCTGATCGGCGCCGCGGCCCTGCTCACCTATCTTTTTGCCGGCCACCTGGCGAGCGGACCCTTCTTGCTCTTTCTGGCCGGTTTGTTTTTCGGCTCCTGGGCCGGCCACCTGGCGCCGCCGGAAATTAAAGCCGGGCTGTTTCGCCCCGCCTTCGGCGGGCTGCTGCTCCTGGGGGCGGCAACGGCGGCCTTAAAAATAGCGGGGTACGCAAAAATCGCCGGGCTGCTGGCGCTGGGGGGGATGATCCTGCTCTGCGCGCTCCTTTTGGCCGGCCATTTCCTGATCAGTTTGCGGTCACCGCGCTCTTTTCCCGGGGGCGCCGCGGAAAACCGCCCGAACGTCCGCCCCCTCCCCCGGGAACGGGAAACCGGCTAATCCCATCAGATGTGGATAGATTTTATCAAACAACCCCCAGCTTGTTTAGCGCTTTTTTCGTTACCAGAATGAAGCTGGTCAGTTTTTGTGCGGCTAAATCCGTTTCCCACCGTTCCACCAGCTGGAAAGGAAGAAACATTTTCAACCTGTATTTACCGGTAGCTTCTACTTTCGGCAGTTCCCGCTCCAGCGCTGCGCCCAATTCCCGTTCCACTTCTTTTTTCCTGCTCAACAGCGGCAGGAAAACCTGTTTTTTCTGCCCGTCCATGACCAAATCCAATACCAGCAGCTCGTGCCCCTGATAGGTTCCTTTCCGCGGCCTGGTTTTTCCAATGCGGTAAAAAACATTTCTATGCTCTAAAACCTTAATACACCGCCACGAACCTTTTAAACCCAGCCACTGATTAGACGAGGGGGAAACCATCCGGACCCCCCACTCGCCCAGTCTTTCTCTGGTGCGCTCCAGCACCTCGTCCAGAAAGTCGTCAAAATCCCCCAGATCGCCGGCGGCGGGGGTGTCCCCCGTCTTTACCGCTTCTTCCTGCAGCCAGCGCTCGAACCAGTTCAGCACCTTTTTATAACTGTTTTCATTATACTCCTGGAGAAAAGCCTCTTTTCGTCTGGTAAAATATTTTACAAATTCCTGATTAGACACGCCCCTCCCTCCCCGGTAAGGAGTCTGATCAAACGAAGCCGGCAAACAAGCTCTCCAAACTTAACAAGACGTTTTGTTTTTCTGCCTTTTTTGTCTTTGTGCGCCTGTGCCTGGATGCCCTTGTGCCTTTTCCGTGACGTGCTTGCTTACCTTGCCCGCTCGTTCTTTAATGAGCAACCCGCAGAACTCCGCTGGCCGCCAGAAGTAAAATAATTACTTCCAGTCCGGCAATGGTGGCGTAAGTCAAATCCTTGCTCTTCAAATAATAAGGAATCAAAACCAGATAGCCGATTATCGTGAGCAAGCCCAAAAAAGCGATGCCGATAAAATTTAGATAGTCACCGTACATGAGCATTCCCACCCATCCCCAACCGGCGGGCAGGTTTAAACGCGCATTGTAGTCGTGGACGTTCATTCCCCAGTAAGCAGGCACCTGGGCGGAAGGAACGAAGGGGGTAATCAACCCGGCGGCATACAAAAGAAACAGAATGCTGAGCACCAGAATACCCCCCCACGTCCCGTAAAAGAGGATATTGGCGTATCTGATCTGCTCCGGGGCCACGGTCAGTTTTGATTCTTTTTCCATTATTAGTTCACCCCCAGATTCCTAAACCTTTTAAAATGGAGCTAATACCGGAAAAGAATAACATTCCGATTACGATGTACCTGACCAGCGATGCCCTGGTTACCGCTAAAATTTTTACGCCCAAAAAAGAACCTAACATTATCCCGATGATGGAAGGAACGGCGATCAAGGGGATGATGCACCCCTGATTTAAATAAATCCAGGCCGCCGAGGTATCCGTTACGGAGAGCAAAAATTTGCTGGTCCCGACGGCCACTTTCAACGGCGCCCCCATCAGCAGGTTCAAAACCGGGACGTTCGCCCACCCGGCACCCAGACCGAACATGCCGGCCAGAACCCCGATGAACACAAAAAGCAACATCCCCTGGGGCGCCCGGGACACCTGCCAGTTCACCACTTTCCCCGAGGATTCCTCCCGGTAGGCCCCTTCCATCTTCAATGCTTTGGCCAGGCCGTCCGGGTTTTTCACTTCGGGATATTCCGTATTTTTTGAGACAATAAATAAAACGGCAATCAAAACAATGGTTACGCCCATCGCCGTCTGAACGATCCACGTCGGCGCCGCCAGGCCGACAAAAGCCCCGAGAATACTGCAGGTGGAAGCAATCAGGGCAACGGGCAAGGTCAGCCGCAGATTGGCCAGATTCTTGCGCAGCAGGCCCGGACCCGCCGCCAGGGCTCCGGAAAGGGCCACCAGCAAACCGGCCCCCCGCACGAAATCCAGGTGGAACGGGAAAAAGCTGCTGACCAGAGGTACGTACAGCACTCCTCCCCCCACCCCCGCCAGCACCGCGAGGATGCCCAGGATAATGGTAAATACGAAGAGCGTCAGGGGCCACACCCACCAGGGCGGCCCTCCCTGAACGCCGGCCGCGGCCGCTGTCGCTACGGAATCCGGCGCCGCGGACGGGCTGATTGTCGAGGCCATAATCCATAAAGAACTTATCTTCTCCACCATTTTCTCCCCTCCCCATGTTAAGCAATCCAGGTAATCAAAACATCCCCTCTTCCGGCATCCCCCCTCGCCAGTTAAACCAGCTCATTTTGAACGAATTTCAAACTAACCCTTTATCAAGCCCTTCGATTGTGCTATAATAAACATGAAAAAAGTGATTTTCTTGATCAATAAAGCACAAACCGTGCCAGCAGATCGGCCGGTTCTCCGCAAAAAAATCATGGATTCCCGCCGAACGGGAAAAACCCGAATGTCTAAAAACAAACAGTTATCGAATTAAGATGGCTTGTGAACGTTATTACATTATCTTTTCAACTGTCTGTTATCAGACAGCGACTGTTCACAATTCAACAGGAGAAGCAAAACCAATGAGGATTTTTCGGGGTAGTTCCACCCTGCGTTCACAAATTATTCTGGTCATTATCGTCCTGCTGTTGATTCCTGTGCTGGTTGTCCTGTACGATCTTTTCTTCGCCACCAAAAGCGACGAAATCATCCTGGCGGAAAAACAAGACCGCCTGAGCTCCCTTGTCCAGAACCAGGTGGTTCCGGCGCTCCTCCGCAAGGTAGAACAAAAGCTCGCCGACGAAAGCCTGGCCGGTCTGGACCCGGAGGTTCGGACCAGCCTCCTCCGGGAATCCTTTACCGAAGCCGCCGGCCCCCTGGTGCCGAATTATCCGGGCGTCCGGTTCGGGCTTTACCTGCCCGAAAGCCGGCAGATCTTCGTGCAAGGTTTCCTGCGGGAATACCGGCAGCTGTCTCCGGAAGAAGCCCGGCAGAGGGAACAGCGCATCTTTACGGAGGCCGACTCCGGGTTGATCGCCGCCAGCGCCAGCGGCCGCCCGCTGGCCAAATTAACCACCAGCCTGAATGAACAAACCATTGAATATTTTCTGCCGGTGAAAATAGAGGATAAGCTGGTGGCCGTGGCCTGGGCGGACGAACGCCTGCACCCCATCTTCGCCCGCAGCCAGAATTTCCGCCTGCTCATCCGCTACATCACTCTGTTCGTCCTCCTTACCGGCGCCGCCGGGGTCTTGATCATCATCCACAACCTGGCCAAAGGGGTCGGTCTGATTAAAGAGGGCCTCGGCGAACTGGAAAAAGACTTAACCAAACTCCTTCCGGATTTGCCCGGCGAGGCGGGGCAAATTGCCCGGGCCGTAAACAGAATGGCTGTTTCTTTGGCCGAAAAAGAAAGGCTGGAAGAAGAGCTGCGCCGCACCGAACGCCTGGCCGCGCTGGGCCGGCTGGTCACGGGCGTCGCCCACGAGCTGCGCAACCCGCTCAGCGTGGTCCGGACCACCGTCCAGCTGATGGAAACGGACTTTCAAGGCGTTGCAAACATCGACGAATATGTTAGGATAATTAAAGAACAGGTCGATCGCCAGAACAGAATCATCCAGGAATTGCTGGATTTCGGCCGTCCGGTCAAGCACCTTACGCAACCGGTGGCCGTCAACGCTTTACTGGAAAAGGTGCTTACCTTTACTTCTTCCCTCTTGCGTCAAAACAACATCGAACTGAAACTGGAAACGGAGCAAAACCTGCCCCTGATCGAAGCGGACGGAGAAAGAATCAAGCAGGTTTTCGTCAATTTAATCTTGAACGCTGTCACGGCCATGCCCGGCGGGGGCACGTTGACCATCCAAACCTACCGGGAAAACGCCGGTGTTTGCGCCGCGTTCAGCGACACCGGCGGCGGCATTGCGCCGGAAGATCTGCCCAGGATTTTCGATCCTTTTTACACCACGAAAGAAAGCGGCACCGGCCTCGGTCTTTCGATCAGCCATCAGATCATCAAAAGCCACGGAGGCACCATTGAAGTGACCAGGACCGGTCCGGAGGGAACCACCTTTAAAATAACGCTGCCCATCCTGCAAACAACCGGGGGGTCGGATGATGGTACCCAAGATCTTGATTATTGACGACGAAAAACATCTTTGCTGGGCCCTGGAAAAAGCGATGCGCCAGGAGGGATACCAGGCGCTCTCCGCCACCAGCGGCAAAAAGGGCCTGGAATTAATCAAGGAAGAGAGCCCTTCGCTGGTTATTTTAGACTTAAAAATGCCGGAAATGGACGGGTTGGAAGTACTCCGGAAAGCCAGGGAAATCCTGCCCGGGCTTCCCGTGATCATGTTAACCGCGCACGGAACGATTGAAACGGCCATTGAAGCGATGAAGATCGGGGCCGTCGATTACCTCACGAAGCCCTTCGATCTGGAAGAATTAAAAATTGTGATTAAACAAAACCTGATGGTCAGCCAGCTGGTCACCGAAGTCACTTTTCTGCGCGACGAACTGGCCAAAAGGTACACCAACCTGATTGGAGAAAGCAAAGCCGTCCAGGAAATCAAAAGACTCATTGAAAAAGTAGCCAAAAGCAACGCCACCGTTTTGATCACCGGGGAAAGCGGAACGGGCAAGGAAGTGGCCGCCCTGACCATCCACCAGCAAAGCCTGCGCAAGGACGGGCCTTTTGTGCCGGTAAACTGCGCCGCCCTGCCCGAACAACTTTTGGAAAGCGAACTCTTCGGCCACGAAAAAGGGGCCTTTACGGGAGCGGTGGCCAGAAAGCTGGGGCGCTTCGAACTGGCCGACCGGGGAACAATTTTTCTGGACGAAATTACCGAGATACCCCTGTCCATGCAGGTGAAGCTCCTGCGGGTACTCCAGGAAAAGTCCTTTGAGCGCGTCGGGGGGACCGAAACCCTGTGCGTGGACGTCCGGGTCATTGCCGCCACCAACCGGGATATCGCATCAGCCATGAAACAGGGGCAGTTCCGGGAAGACCTCTACTACCGGTTAAACGTCTTCCAGATCCACATGCCCCCCTTAAGGGAAAGAAAAGAGGATATCCCCTTGCTGGCCCAACATTTTGTTGAGAAGTTCCGCCCTACCTACCTGGTGAACAAGATCTCCCCCGCGGCCATGGAGCTGCTCGTTCGCTACCCCTGGCCGGGAAACATCCGCGAGCTCCAGAATGTCATTGAAAGGGCGGCCATTATCTGCCAGGGCAACGAAATCCTGCCCGAGCATTTACCCAAGGAACTGCTGGCCGCCCAAAAAACGACGGCCGGCCCTGTAATAAATTTCCCGGATCAGGGAATCTCCCTGGAGGAAGTAGAAAAGGAGTTGATTCTCAAGGCCCTTGAAAAAACCGGTGGAAACCAGACCAAGGCCGCCCAGTTGCTGGGCATCACCCGCTCCGCCCTGCTTTACCGGAGCCAAAAATACGGCATTAACCTTTAAAAATTTTTTCGAAAAAAGCAGGATTTAACCTCCACTCTTCAGAATATTTTCATTTGAAAAGAGGTTAAACTTTACAAAAAAAGACTGGTGGTGATTACGATTCTAAATAATGCCGACAACCAGATGGAGCTTGTTACTCCCCAGGGGCAGGTGATTATTGAGGGGCCCGTGGAAAGGGATTATCTCGCCTCTTTGTTAATCGATCCGGACTTGAGCAACTTCCGCAACCCGGGACGGCAAAAGGAAGCTTTAATGATCGTGGCCGACTCCCCGGAAGGAATGGTATATATAGCCAGGCACGGCAAGGCGATCATCGGTTATCTGTCTTTTCACGCCCCCAGTCCCTACACGCGCTGGAGCAGGCACCCGCGGATTTTAGAGCTGGGCGCCATCGAAGTAAGCGTGCGCTGGCGCCGCTTCGGAATTGCCTCCGCCCTGCTGAAAAAAGCCTTTCAAAACGAACACCTGGAGGAATACATTGTGATCGCCTGCGAATTCCAGCAACACTGGGATCTGCGGGGAACGAGAATGAATGCCTGGAACTACCAGCGCATGTTAAGCAGGTTATACGGCAGCGTCGGCTTCAAGAAAAGGCGCACGGACGATCCGGAAATCCTGGAGCATCCCGCCAATATGCTCCTGGTCCGCTTCGGCAGCAGGGTCAACGACGCCTACGTGAAGGCTTTTGAAGAGCTTACCTACCAGCAGTCGCTGGTAGACTAGGGAACGGAGCTTGATCAAACCTAAAGAACGCTGCCCGGTCGCTGGCAAGTTAGTTGTTTTTCGCCTGAAAGACCTCCTGGGATAAAAATAAAAAAACCGGGAGGTTAATTTATATCAATCAAAAGGATTTATCCGGCAACTAAAAATCCGAATTTATTTTCAAGACACATATTCATCTTTTATGGAACAACTCACTATAAAACATGTGTTTAAGGGATAAAGGCGCAGAGGCACTGAGGCACTGAGGCGCAGAGATAAATGTACCGGGAATATTTTACTTTGTGCCTTTGTGCCGGGGAAACTTTGGGCCTGATCTTTTCGAGGGAAAACAACACTTATCTCCGGAAATAAGAGGTGAGCAAATGCGGCGCGAGGGTCTTTATCCTTACCAAAATGTCTGGCCGCGGGTGGCCGAAAACGTTTTTATCGCTCCCGGCGCGCGCATCATCGGCCGCGTGGAAATCGGCGAGCGGGCCAGCATCTGGTTTAATACGGTGATCCGGGGAGACGTTAACGAAGTAAAAATCGGCCCCCGGACAAATATTCAAGACGGCTGTACACTCCACGAGGAGGAAGATGCCCCCCTGATCATCGGGGAGGGGGTGACCGTAGGTCATAACGTCATTCTCCATGGCTGCACCATCGGCCAGGGAGCGCTTATCGGGATGGGCGCAATCATCTTGAACAAGGCCGTCATCGGCGAAAACGCCGTGGTCGCCGCCGGCTCCCTGGTCGTCCAGGGGCAGGAAATCCCCGCGGGGCACCTGGCCATGGGCTCGCCGGCAAAAATCATCCGCGCGCTCACTCCGGAAGAAATCAGACATTTTCGGCAGGCTGCCGGGAAATACCTCCGGCGTGCCCGCGAGTATTCGGAAAAATCATGACCTAAAAAATTAACAGATTACCACATAATTGTCGTAACCTGTCACCTCAAAATTTTTAAGGCAATTTCCTGTTTAAGTATTGTCAGGGTAAAAATTACGAAAAAAATAAATATAAAAATTTCTGGGAAAAAGAAGGAGATCCTCAAATAATGAAGAATAATATGGAAAGAACGGTAATTTTTACGCTGGTAAATTATATTACAGGGAAGTCGGGCCGTGTCTGGAACCTTTTGGGCAATCACGAGCGAGGAAATAATCATGGATAAAATGCCCCTGGCGGCGGTGGTCTGTCAATCTTTCCCGGAAAGTGTGCTCCTCTTTGCCCTGGGCCTTACCTTAATGGGCGCGCCCTTGCGCTGGCGGCGGATTGTTTTCGCGGCAGTAATTTACACGGTAATTTCCTTTTTTGTCCGCAACCTGCCCCTTCCCTACGGCATCCATACAATCACCGGCCTGGTGGTCATGTGCGCTCTCTTCATCGTTTTCTTCCGGCTCCCTCTGCAAATGGCCGCCACGGCCTCCCTTTTAAGTATCTTAACGTTGGGCGTGCTGGAGATTTTATTTTACCCTTTGGTGCTTGCCACCGGGCTGTCCATTAGAGAAATCTGGGCCCGGCCTGTCTTGCGCATTTTAATTCCCTTGCCGGAGTTAATCTCCCTGGGGATCATTACGTGGTGGTGCGCCAGGAAAAAAATAACCCTTTCCAGTTCCTGGCCCTTCCAGCAAAAGGCGGGGGAAGAAAAACAAAACCGGGAGCGTCAGTCATGAGCGCAGCATCATCGAATTACGCCTTGATTATTTTTCTGCTTACGCAATCTTTCGTTCTTTGCCTCGTCTTCCAATATATCATCATCAACAACCTGACTGCCTACCTGGGGATTATCCTGGCCATCGCCCTGGTGGTGATCGCCAACGCCGTCCTCAGTTTTTTAACGCTCAAGAAACTCATGCAGAGCGAATATCAAAACATGCTCCTGGAGCAGCAGGCCCGCAGCATGGAAGACATCCAGGAGCTGATCCAGAACATCCGCGCCCAGCGCCATGATTTTATCAACCACCTGCAGACGGTATACGGGCTGCTCCAGATGAACAGGCCGGATAGCGCCCAGGACTACCTGGCCGACGTGGTCCGGGAGGCGCGCACGTCCGCCCAGCTGGTCAACTTAAAACAGCCGGAGATCGGGGCGCTCATCCAGAGAAAAGTCAACCAGGCAGCCGTCCAGGAGATCAGCTTTAACCTTTCCATCCAAAGCGATCTTCGCGCCATACCCCTCCGCCCTTACCAGCTTAACCGGGTCCTGGGCAACCTCATCGACAACGCTTTCGAAGCAGTCATGGGGCTGGAACCAAAGGAGCGCTTCGTCAAGCTGGAAATCGGCGAGGATAGTGATAACTACATTATTAAAGTTTTGAATTCGGGACCGGGAATAAAACCGGAAGCGCTTGACTTTATTTTTCAGGCCGGTTTTTCCACCAAGGGGCACAACCGGGGGCTGGGCCTCGCCATCGTCCGGGAAATAGTGGAGCAGCACGGCGGAACAATTCAGGCGTCTTCCCCGCCGACCCTTTTTACTGTCTGTTTTCCACGCCCGGGAGGGGAAAGTAATGATTCATAACCTTGCCGTCCGGCTGGCGGCAATTATCGCGACGGAGCTGAAAATAGAAGAGCGCCGGAACGTCATCGCCTATGGTCTGGAAATCATCATCGGCGCCCTGGTCAAGCTGCTTTCCTTTATTGCGCTGCCCCTTGCCCTGGGAGTGTTTCCGCAGGTGGTCGCCGCCGCGCTGGCCGGCGGCGTTTTCCGCCTGGCTGCCGGGGGGGCCCACTGCACGGCCTACTACCGCTGCCTGGTCAGTTCCCTGGCGACTTTCACCGGCACCGGGGCACTGGCCCGCTGCCTGGCCGGGTATTCCCTCCCCCTGGAGGGAATCGTTGCCGGGGCGGCCGTCTGGTCATTCGTTATTGCCCTGCGCTGGGCGCCAGCGGACACACCGGCCAAACCGATCAACAACCCGCGGCAAAGGCGGGTTTTGAAGATTGCTTCTTTGTTGATCGTGGTTATCTATTTTGCTGCCGGATTATTCGCTTCTTTCCGGGCGGATCTTCTCCTGGCGGCTTCTTTCGGGCTGTTCATCCAGGCCTTTACCGTTACGCCGGCCGGCTACCGCTTCATCGACGCGGTGGACAGGCTGCTCTCCCGGCCGGTAAAATTCCCTGCAGGGATTAATTGAAAGGAAGGAGGTGGCAAAAGATGAGGTTTAAACACTGGCTGATGGGTATTGCGGCTGCCGTTGCTATGGTCGTGGCTTCCACGGGGGTTTACCCGGCCAGCACCTGGTTCTGGTACCAGCCGGAACTCCCCCCGGAGCTGCGTAAGTAGCTTCATCCCAGGGGATAGAAACCGCGGTCTATCCCCTTTTTCTTTTTTAAATGACCCGGCACTCACCAACCCTTACCCTGAAACCAACCCTTTGCCCGCCGGCGCTAAAAAGCGGCCTGAGGACCCAATTCCTGATTCCTGTTCTTCTAAACTCCCACCATGGCCACCTCTTCCCTGTCCAGCGTTTTGCGAATCTCGCGGACAAAACCGGCCAGGACGGCATCGTTTCCCGCGGCGCGCTCAATCTGGCGCAGCAGGTCGATTTCGCGGCGGAGGATGGAAAAGATGTCCCCCTCTTCCAGGTTACACCTTTGCATCAGCCCTTCAAAGGAAACGCCCCGGTACCAGGCCGCGGCCAGCGCTGCCGGGAGGTGGCTCCAGACGCAGAAATGCTCGGGAACTCCGCTCCGCAAGAGAAACTTCCGGAGATGGACGACGTGCTCCAGCGAAAAAGGGGGCCTTTCCACCCATTCGTCCCGGCCGGGCTGGTAATCGACCCCCGCCAGGATGGCCGCCGCCTCCTCCGGGGTAGCTTCAAGCAGAATGCCCGAAAAAACCAGTTCGGTGACCAGGATTTCCTGAACGTGCAGCTCCAGTGCAAATTTTCCGCGGGGCAGCAGCTCCCGGCCCTGGACGTACCCCAATTCTTCCAGGAGGCGCCAGACGTTCTGAAATTCCTCAACAAAATCCCGGGAGTTCTTTTGTAAACGATCGATGCGCGCGAGCAATTGATTTTTTCTTTCGGCGATGCTCTGCAGCTTTTTTTCCGCCTCTGCGCAAACCTTGAAGTCACATTCCTTCCGCTGGGCCTGCAACAGTTTCCGGAGTTCCTCCCGGCGTTCCCGGGCACCCGGACGGTGCCGGTGCTTTCGCCGTTTAAGGTGGTTGAGCTCCCGTCTTAAGGCCAGCCGGTACAGCTGGCAGGAAGGACTTTCCTTTTCCGGGCAAAAGCGGGCGGCCAGGCGTTTTTCCTTCTCCGTCAATGTTTTGACTTCCCGCCGCAGCTGCCAGATTTCCTTGTTATTCTGGTAGACAGCCAGGTTTTGCTCTAAAAACCGTTTGATTTCTTCATCGTTCTTCCAGTAGAGAAGGCTTAAAACCGTATTCGGGGCAATCATCAGGCGCCCCCGGACGGGTTCCACGTCCAGTTCATTGTAAAAGCCGGTCTGCTCCGGATATTTTTCGTCAATCCGGATGTAAACATGTCCGACCTGATCGTACCCGCGCCTTCCGGCCCGGCCGGCCATTTGAAAAAATTCCCGGTTGAGCAAACCGCGAAATTCCCGGCCGTCCCACTTCCGGCAGGAATCGAACACGGTGCTGGCCGCCGGAAAATTTACTCCCAGCGCAAAGGTTTCCGTGCAAAACAGGACGTAAATCAGCCGTTCCTCGTAAAGTCTTTCCACCAGATCTTTCAGCACCGGGGGAAGGCCCGCATGGTGGTAGCCGATTCCCTGCAAAAGCAGGCGGCGCAGGTTCCGGCGCCGGAGGGTAAACAAACCGGGGCAGGCATCCTCCGTTTCTTTGATGATTTTCCTTACCGCCTGCCTTTCCCGGCCGGTTAAGAAATCAAAAGTCCGGCCCAATTCTTCGGCCAGCATTTCCGTCCGGCCGCGGCCGAAGGCAAAATAGAGGGCAGGTAAATGATCTTGAATCGTTTCGATTACTTCCACGCAGTTAGAGTTATATTCGGCCATTTTGCTTCTCCCCTAACCCTAATCCCTATTCCCTGATCCCTAATTCCTGTCTTATGCCTTCGGGAAAGGACGCTGCTCCTCGCTGTACCGGCTGCCGCCTCTACCTGACCACACCCTTCTTCCCCGGCGCGCTTCCCGGCGGGCCTCCACTTCGGCGCGCGCTTCGGCTTCGTCCAAAATATCGCCGGACGGAGAAAGCCAGTTTATTTGCAGCGGGACGGCGCGCTTCTTCTCTTTAATCACGCTCACTTTCTCGCCCCTGATCCCCTCCATCCAGACGGCTATTTCGCGGATATTGGGCACCGTTGCAGAGAGGCCTAAAATTTTGATGTGCGCGGGAGCAAAGATAATGCTTTCTTCCCAGGTCGTTCCCCTTTCCAGATCGTCCAAAAAGTGCATCTCGTCGAAAATTACGTGTGATATGTTGACCAACATTTCCGGATTGGCAAAACACCAGTTCCGGAAAATCTCCGTGGTCATGACCAGCAGGGGGGCCGCTTCGTTAATCGATAAGTCCCCGGTGATCAAACCTACTCTGGCCCGCCCGAATAAGCGGCAAAAATCCCGGTACTTCTGGTTCGAAAGAGCTTTTAAGGGCGACGTATAAACGGCGCCTTTACCCTCGGCCAGAATTTTTTCCAAAAGTTTTTCGGCAATCAAGGTCTTTCCCGTCCCGGTGGGGGCAGCCACCAGAACGGACTGGCCGGCCAGCAAGGCAGCGATTGCCTTTTCCTGAAAGGGGTCCAGCTTGATGGGAACCGGCTGCCAATCTTCCCCTGTTTTCCGCCGGCGACCACCTTTTTTCAAAATTACCAACGCCTTTCTGCGCAAACGATGCTCTAAACACGATCGGTACCGCCTTTAACATTATACACTAAATATTCACCCGGGCAATGTCAACAAAGAGGTTAAAATATTGTTCTCTCCTGGCAAAAATTGAGGTATAATAGGAGTAACAATCTTGAAAGGGTGAGGTCCCGTGCCTCAAAAATACCCGGTTGATTACCGGGTAAATACGCAGAACGGGCAGATTTTAAGTGTGGAAATTACCTGCTGCCAGCGCCGCATCGGGGAAATCCGCTTTCGCGACGGACAAAGCATTAAATGCCCGGGCTGCGGCACAGTTCACCTGCTGCGCGTACAACACAACCACTTTCATTTAAGCCAGGAAAAACCATAACTAAAACATAAAATGGCTTCCCGCACCAGCTTGGCCGCCAAAATAGAGGTGCGTTCGGAAGGATCGTAAACGGGGCTGACCTCGACCAGATCCAGGCCGACTACCGGCAGGCGCCTGCGCCCCAAATAATGCAGCGCCTGGATGATTTCCTGCGGCGAGCAACCGCCCGGCTCCGGCGTGCCTGTCCCCGGGGCGTACGCGGGATCCAGCACGTCGATGTCCAGCGTAACGTAAACCGGCCTGTCCTGAAGGGCATTGCAGATTTGCTCCAGGGGGGCGAGCACCTCGTTGAAAAAGAAATGCGTGTGCTCACGCGCATAGAGAAATTCTTCCCGGGCCCCCGAACGCACGCCCAGCTGATAGATATTCGCCCCCCCGACAATTTCGGCAATGCGTCTCATCACGGTGGCGTGAGATAACTTTTGCCCGTCGTAAGCGTCCCGTAGATCCAGGTGAGCATCCAGCTGGATGACCGCCAGCTCCGGGAAAAAGCGGGCGGCTGCTGCGACCGCCGGCAGGCTGACCAGGTGCTCCCCACCCAACAGGAGCGGGAATTTGCGGTGCGCAAACAGATTCTCCACTGCACAGGTAATCCGCCGCAGGCTTTCCGGGACATCTCCCGCCGGAAGAACCAGGTCGCCGGCGTCAAAATACTGACAATCCCTTAAATCCCGCTCCAGGTAAGGACTGTATTCTTCCAACCCCTCGCTTACCCGGCGGATATGCCGGGGAGCAAGGCGTGCACCCGGGCGGAAGGTGACGGTAAAATCCATCGGGACACCGCAGATGACCACGCCCGCCCCGGCAAAATCGGCAGTTGCCCCCATATATCCGAAGTTCTTTTCCGTGAATTCCCACATTTGATCCATTCTCGAAAATAACGTCTATTAACAGTTTCTTCCTTAACCCTCCGGAAAATACCTCCCGGCTTTCCGTCTACTTTTCTGCTCTCAGCAAGTCCGCCACGAAAGGCGGCAGGATAAAAGCGCTGCGGTGCACGGCGGGGCTGTAATAACGCGTGCCCAATTCGGGAAGGCCGGTTGCCTCCACCTGCAGGGGGTCGTATTTTTTACTGCCCAGCGTGAAGGTCCACAGGCCTCCCGGGTAAGTCGGAACACAGGCCAGGTAAAGCCTGGCTACCGGAAAGAGGCCGGCAATATCCTTAAAGACGCGCGTGATCAAATCGCCGTTGAAAAAGGGGGACTCGGTTTGAGCTACAAAAAGCCCGTCCGCAGTCAGGGCTTCAAAAACGTCCCGGTAAAAGGCGGCGCTGAACAATCCTTCCGCCGGACCGACGGGATCGGTAGAATCAACGATAATCAGGTCGTAAACGCCCCGGTGTTCCCGGACGTGCCTGATCCCGTCGTCAATAATCACCTCCACCCGCGGATCGTCCAGAGCGCAGCTGATCTCCGGAAAAAACCGCTTCGCCGCCTCGATTACCCGCCCGTCAATCTCCACCAGGGTCGCCTTTTCCACTACGCGGTGTTTTACAATTTCCCGGATTGTGCCACCGTCCCCACCCCCGATGACCAGCACCCGGCGCGGCGACGGGTGGGTATTCAAGGCGACGTGGGTGATCATTTCGTGGTAGACGAATTCATCATTGACGGTGGTCTGGATGACATCGTCCAGCACCAGCATCCGGCCAAACTGCACGGTATCATAAACGGCCAGTTCCTGAAAAGGGGTCTTTTCGTAGTGCAACATTGTTTTTGTCCGGCAGCTCAACGCCATATCCGGGGTCTGCAGTTCCGTAAACCAGAAATTCATCCTTCTCCCCCTCTTTTAATACCACATGGGCACCGCGGCCAAAGCGCAGCCAATTTTTTCTACCTTATGTTCGACCGAAGCAATTTTAATGTCGGCTAATTCAAGCTTCCGGGCGGCAAAAGCTTCCACCAGCATTTTTTGGATCTGGTCCCGCGCCCGGGTTTGCGGGCAGCGGCCGGCAAATTCCATGATCACTCCGAAAGAATTCAAGGCCACGCCGACGCCTACCGCAGCGGAAATCAACTCGCCGGGGGTTTCGCTGATAATATACCCGTAAGCAACCGGCACCAGCGACCCTTCCGGAATAACCATTTCGGGACAGTACCGGGCGCCCGGCGGCAGAATACTGCTGACCCGGAGCAGGTTAAGATTACCGATTTTACCGGCCAGCAAAGCCCGGTCAAAGGCCGTTAAAGGAGTATTTCCTTCAGCGCAGGCCGCCGTAAGAAAATATTTTTGGGGGGTGGGCAGCATTGGGTTCCCTCCTTAAAAAATAGGGATTAGGGGTTAGGGGTTAGGAATTAGGGGTAAATACTTTTACATAATTATTTTCATTACTTTATTGAGAGAACGAACGTTCTCATGGGGAACTCCTTTGTTTTTCGCCGGAGCAACAAATTAATTATAGCAAAAGATTTTAAAAAGGGAAGTCCAAAAATATTTTACCACATTTTACTAGTATAGGTAATACTCCGGGGGGAAATTCTATAAAAGAATGTTTTGTAACCACATTAAATCTAGGAGGTCTTGCTATGGCAAAAACCGTGATCAGTACATTTAACTCGCGGGATTCGGCTGAACGGGCGGTAAGCGACTTAAGGAGCAAAGGGTTCGATCGGGAAATTTCCATTGTGGCCAAAGACGACCAGCGCGCCCAGGGGCAGCGCAGGGATGACAACGCCTTAAACATGGGCGGCGACCCCGTCTTTGACGGAACCACCACCGGCGGTGTGCTGGGCGGCCTCGCCGGGCTGGCCGCCGGCGCCGGTGCGCTGGCCATCCCCGGCATCGGCCCGATCATTGCCGCCGGCCCGATTGCCGGCCTGCTTTCCGGCGCCGCCACCGGCGGCATCGCCGGCGGTCTGCTGGACTGGGGCATTCCCGCCGAACGCGGCCGTTACTATGAAGAACGGGTGAAGCAGGGGAATATCCTGGTTTCCGTGCGCACGGACGACAGGAAGGCCACCGACGCCGCCAACGTTCTGCGCAGCTACGGTTCTCAGGACGTAGAAATCCACTAAACTTTAACGGCTCGTTTTTTAAAACCGTTCCCAATGGCGGGGTGCCCGTTTTGGGTTTCACCCCGCCATTTGAGAAGTGGGAGGCGAGAAGTTGGAGGTGGAATTTAAAATTCCCACTTCTAACCTCTCGCCTCTCACCTCTCAATTGCCTGGTGTGCTCCGCGGCACAGCAAGCTGATATCCGGCCGGCTCCGGCACTCACCGGGACACAGGGGGGCTTTGTTGATATCTGGGGCCATCGGCGAGGAATTCCGCCTGGTGAGAATGCGTGGTATCAGTAAGTGCCGGGAGCAAGCCGGACATTCCAGCCCGGTGATCTTATTTTCGCGGAGGGAGGAAAAGTTTAATTGATTGACGAATGTATCCATTAATTACCATATCAGGAAGGGGCAGGCCGGATGAAAAAGGGGCTGCTCGTGATTGTCTTCTTTTTTACCCTTTACGTTTCCTTTGGGCAAGGCTTTTTCGGGCTCTTCGCAGCCAAAAAGGACGACCAGTTAGTGTATCTTTGCCAGGATGCCTGGCAAACCCTGGATCCCGCCCAGGCCCATGACTACGCTTCCCTGAAAGTGATCGCAAACATCTACGAAGGCCTGGTCAAATTTAAGCCGGGTACTTTTGAGGTGGAACCCTGCCTGGCCACCAGCTGGGAAACCTCCAAAGACGGCCTGCGCTGGACGTTTAAACTCCGGCCGGGGGTCGTTTTTCACGATGGCAAGCCGTTTAACGCCGACGCTGTCAAAGCCAGTTTCGACCGGCAAAGCAATCAAAAGGATGCGTCGGGAAATTTTTCGCTGGTTTATGGAATGGTAGACTCGGTCCAGGTAATCGATCCCCTGACCGTATCTTTTCACCTGAAATTCCCCTTCACGCCCTTTTTAAACAACCTGGCCCTGCCCTTTGTCGCCCCCGTCGTCAGCCCGGCGGCTCCGGACAAACCCGGCCCCGGTCCCGCCCACCCCCCCGCCGGCACCGGCCCGTTTATGCCCGTCAGGTGGGCGCCGGGCAGGGAAATCACTTTAAAGGCGAATCCGGTCTATTGGGGCAAAAAACCGGCCCTTAAGCAAATTATTTTCCGGACGGAAAGCGACGCCGCCAAAAGGAGCAGGTTGATTACCGGCGGCAAAGCCGATGTCATCGACGCTGCCCCGGAAGAAATCCCCTCCCTGGCAAATAAAGGGGTGCGCATCCTGCGTTCCCCGGGTGCGGATGTCAGCTACCTGGGTTTTTATACGAATAAAAAACCTTTTCAGAACCCCCTGGTCAGGCAGGCCGCCTGCCTGGCAATCAACCAGCCCCAGCTGGTTAAAGACCTGCTTGGCGACAACGCAATAACGGCCAACGGACCACTCCCCCCGGGCATCCTGGGGCACGCCGCGGAACTCCGGCAATCCCCCTTCGACCCGCAGCAAAGCCGCCGGCTGCTCGCCGCCGCCGGCTACCCCGACGGCCTGCCGATCACCATCATCACTTACGCCGGGGAACGTCCTTACAACCCGGCCGGCGGCGAAAAACTGGCCCAGGCACTGGCCCGTCAGCTAACCGGCGGAGGTTTTCAGGCTGCGGTCCGCGCCTACCCCTGGGAAAAATTCAAACAGGCCTTACTCCAACAAGAAGGGGACGCTTTCTTATATGGCTGGATCAGCGACAACGGCGATCCCGATAATTTTCTTTACACTTTATTTTCGTCCGCCCAGATTGCTTCCGGACTGAACGCCACCCGCTACCATAACCAGCGGGTCGATACCCTGCTTATCACCGCCCAGCGGACCCCGGACCCTGCTTTGCGCGCCCGCCTTTACCGGGACGTCCAGGAGCAGCTATTACGGGACAAACCCGCCTTTTTCATCAACCACAGCCTCCTTCCGGTCGCCGTTTCGCCGGCAGTTCAAAATTTCAGCGTTCATCCGGGAAACTTTTTCTGCTTTCAAAACGTAACAAAACAAAAATAAATTTGAAATAAAAATTTTTCCCGTGAATGCATAAATGCTTTCTTTATGGACATGCTAAAAAAAGCAAAAATCTGGCAAGGAGGAGAGAAACATGCATTATCAGCTCCATCAGCAGCTCCAACGTTTACGTGACGAAGTTAATTCCATCTCGCAGCTGGCTTCCCAGTTGCAGCAGGCCGAACAAAACAACTCCGCCCAGCTGCAACAACTCCAGCAAAAAGAAATTTTTGCCGCCCAAAACCTGCAGCGTATTCAGTATCTGGCCGGGCAGCTCCACCAGGACATCACCCAGGCGAGCAACATGGCCCAACAACTTACCGGCGCCTCTGTATTTCCGCAGGCGCAGGCGACCTACCAGCCGCCTGCGGGGTTTAGCCCGTTCCAGCAGCAGACAACCGCCACCCAAACCGGTTGGGCGCAACCTTCCTGGGCGCAAACCGCCTGGGCGGGACAAACCGGCACCTTTCCGAGAGGCTACGGGTCGCCATCCGGCTATGGTGCAGGCCAGGCGGAATACGGCGCTCCTTTAACCGGCTGGTCCGCCCAGTACACGCCTTATATGGCCAGCCCCGCCGCTCAGTACTCAACAACCGGTCAGATAGGCGTCTCCCCGCAGTACGGCACAACCCGGCAGGGCGGCTGGGCAACCCAGGCCCAGTATACCACCACCCCCGGCCAGTGGAGCACAATGCAAGGAGGTCAGGCGCAAATCGGCCGGGAGTCCGAAAATCAGCTCATCTGGCCGGGGCAAACCCAAACCGGTTTCACCGGTCAGGCGCAGATGGGCTGGGCCGGTCAATGGAGCGGGCAAACCGGCCAGGTCGCCCGGTATGGCGCCGTGGAAACAGGAATTGGCTACGGTCAGATGTTTGGCCGCACCGGCCTGGAAAACATGCCGTCCGCCGGCCAGTTCTGAGGTCAGCAATACGGCCGGAGCGGGCAATAACAGCACCGTCCGCCCTTTGTTTCCGCAGCTTTCAATCCACCCGGAGAAAAATAAATGGGGACCGCGGTTTTCAGCCAGGTCCCCATTTCCTTCCGGTCAGCAAAAAAAGACAACATCCACCCCTTAACATAATATGGTATTTATAGTATAATTAAGCAAATTTCTAAGGGGTGATCCAATTGGCCAAGGCGCTACGGGAAGGGGCCTCTTACACCCAGCGTGAAGTCCTTGACCTGCTGGTGGAATTTTCGGGGTTTAAAGACCGGGTGCAAAAAAAATTTAAAGAGTTATCCCGGGAACTGGAAGGCAAGCCCAACGAACACGAATTGTGGGTGAATCTGTACCTGGTGTCCGCCGATTACGCGGAGGAACTGGCCATTAAGAAACAAAAGCAGGAGGCCCTGATGCAGAAAGCGTCCTGAAAAAGCTTCCGGCATCAATAATTCAGGGCCGCGAAATTTACCTGCGCTCCCCTTGTCACTTACCGCCCCGCATGATATAATTTAAAAGGCACGGGGGCATAGCTCAGCTGGGAGAGCGCTAGAATCGCACTCTAGAGGTCGGGGGTTCGAGTCCCCCTGTCTCCACCAGGAATAGCAAGGGATTCGGGGCTGGAAGTTCTTGCCAGGGGCGAATTTGCAACCAAAAGTGCAACCAAAAGGGCAAATTCGCCATTTTTGTTTATGCGATGGGCAGCCAGTCCGAAAACATTTAGCTCAGTCCAAAATCGTCTAAACATTGTCGTACCTCGCCAGGGCGATCTCCTGCATACCAGGGAGAACATGCCCGTAAACTCTCAACGTAAACGCTTCCGAATAGTGCCCCAGGACCTGCGATACCAATTTTATATCCACCCCGGATTTAAGCATCATGGCCGCCGTGTAGCGCAAATCGTGGTAGCGGAAGTTAGGCAGTCCCGCCCGTTTCAGGTGGGGTTTATAGTGCCTGGAAACGAACCGGTTCGGGTCATAGGGCCTACCGTCTATAGTGGCAAATACCAGGCCGTAGTCCTTGTACGTGTCACGGCGGCGCATCTTCTCTTCGTTTTGTTTTTTGAGGTGGCTTTTCAGCGCCCGAACCAGTTCATCCGTCACCGACGGCAGGAATCACATGGTAATTAACGATCCAGCGGTAGTTGAAAAGAGTGGTATTGCGAACCTCTTTCTCTGCAAGCCACGACCGAAGGTAATCTGCTACGCTCTGGCGGCCTGGGCGATTTTTCCTAAGAGGTTTATTTTCCGGCATCGACTTGTTTCGGTACGCAACTGTTCGAGCACCTGTGTTAAAGCCCCATCTGCCTCTTGTTTAGTAGCAAACCCCCCTTTCCAGAGCCGATCTCTCTTGCCTTCGGCGGTGTACCCGAATTCGACAACGTAGCACCAATTTGGTTTTTTCCCTTTTTTGTTTTTGTTGCGGTTAAAAACGAATCCCCGCACTTTTGTCTACCCTCCTTAATACCGGGCGGGGACGGTTTAAATATTCGCCGTCCCCGCGGTTTGTTCCTTTAACAACCCGGCCATTTCTAAAAGTTTAGTTTTAGGCACCCGAATGAAGCGGCCAAACCGCGCGCTAGGTATAACTCCCTGATTGATGTACTCGTAGGCTGTAGAGCGCTTCAAGCGCAATAGTTTTGCCGCTTCTTCCACGGTTAAGAAAGCAGGTAAGGATGCAATTTCTCTTTCCGTCATTTGGTAATTTCACCTCCTCGTATACTGGCTAAACTATTTCACCAAAATCAACGTCAAGCTACCTTTACTCCCATCGCCCTCCCCACCGCCTCCACCACTTCCCCCGGCGCCCACTTCTCTATCTCCGCCATCGCCTCTCGCACCGCCAGCAGCCCCGGTAACCCCGGTCGTGGGTCATGGCGTCCACCACCTCGCAGGCCGCGACCACCAGCGCCGGGTATCCCGGTTCCCTGCCGCGCGGATAACCTCCTCCGCCCGGCCTTTCGTGGTGTTGGAGGATTATCTCCACCACCTGGCCAGGCACGTCCGGCCAGGTTTCCCGGACCAGGTTAACCCCGGCGACCGGGTGCGCGTGGACAAGCGACCAGTCCGCAGGCTCCAACGGATACTTCGTGAATAACTCCTTCGGCCAGCTTACCTTGCCGATATCGTGCAAAAACGCCCCGGCCAGCAGGACTGGAGTCGAGATGTCTCCGCTCCAGGGCAAAAAGGGAATAATTCTTTCCACCAGCCGGGCGGCCGCCAGGGAATGGGCCAGCAGGTGCGGGTGGGCCTTGCGCATCAGGTCGGCGAACCGCTGCAGATGCTGAAGGAAAGGTGACTGTTTGTCCATCGTGCCGCCTCCTTCCAATGTTCTACCGGTAGAACTGCGCCTGAAAAAGCACCTTTAACGGAACGCTTTTTCTTCCCCTGTTAGAACTCACAAAACCCCAGCTCAAGCAAACTCATCTGCACCGGCCTAGCCCTTTCCCTGGCTCTCACCGCCGCCGGGTTCAGCCAGACGCACTCCGTGCGCCGGGGTTTGTTCAGCCCCTTCAAGGTTGCCGTGACAGGCTTCACCTTAAGCCGGTCCCGGCACCACCGAAACCGCATCTGTGCCCATGCTTCAGGACTGAAAGCGTATCCTCGCAGATACCAGTACCAGAAATCCCTTTCAGGCGGCGGGGCGGCGACCACTACTTCCAGCGGTACTCCCAGGGCCGCGGCCTCTTCCCGCAGGGCCGCCAGGGTATTCATTGCCCGCTCCCGTAGGGACGGGATTTCCATTCCGGTGTCCCCGTAGACCACAGCCACCCTTGGTGGCGGGACCAGTCGGGCCGCGGCGTCCAGCGCCAGAAAGGCCAGGGCAGTGCTGTCTTTGCCGCCGCTGAAAGCTACAGCCCAGGCAGGTTCCCCGGTCGGGAAGGCGGGCGCGGGCGGCGGGAAGAGGGTCAGCTGCAGGTACATTTCTTCTTCCCTTTCCTTCGCAGCGCAAGGCAGGCGTGGAACGCCGCCCGCAGGTTCAACTCCCTGTCTCCCTGCATTTCCCTGGCCTTTTCGCCGATGGCCCGGACTCTTTCGCCCAGGTCCTTTTCCCGGCTGGTGGCCTTGAGAAGCACTCCCACGGCGGCGGCCAGGGCGGGGTCGGGGTGGGGGTAGCGCATGGGTGATCAGCTCCTTTCTGGTTTTGAAAATTTTTGAATCTGCTTGACAATGCATACATGAGTTCGATAATTTATATACAAGGAAAGGCATTTATAACGGCGACAAGTAGGCAGTACCACTAGGTGGGTGGCAGGGAGGAGGTTAAAATTATGGCGACAAACAACCCTGTTGCTACGGTGTTTGACGTTGCAGCGTACATCCTCCGCAAGCTGGGCCCCGTTTCTGCTATGAAGCTGCAAAAGCTCGTTTATTATTGCCAGGCGTGGTCGCTGGTTTGGGACGAACGCCCCCTGTTTGGGGAAAGAATTGAAGCCTGGGCAAGCGGTCCTGTTGTTCCTGATTTATTTGCTTGCCACAAAGGACAATTCATCGTAAGCGACATACCGGCAGGCGATCCGGAGTGCTTAGACCAGGACGCAAAGGACACGATCGACGCCGTTATTCAGTTTTACGGTAACAGGACGCCGCAGTGGTTGAGCGACCTGACCCACAGGGAGGAGCCGTGGAAAAACGCTCGGCAGGGAATTCCGGAGGGGGCAAGGAGCAACGCCGTAATTACTTTAGACTCCATGGCCGAATATTACGGTTCTTTGGCAGCTAATGACGAAGAAGAAGCGGAATAAGCGACCTCGAATTGCGTACAATCCGCCCCAGGAAAAAAGGCCGCGTTTGCCCCGGAAGGAAGATGACCTTTTTTTCTGCTGGCGCACTGATCATGCTGACCTATCAGACAATCAATGGGGTTGGGGTTGTATAAGCCTTGCAGAGTTCTTTCAAAAAATTGCCCCCAAACTTTTACAATTTGAAGAATCCACATGGGGGCAAATGATCGGCAGGGATCAGGTGCATTTCTTTGCTCAAGCCGACATCGCACCAAAAGCTCAAAGGCGATTGCATAAGCTCGTAGAGGAAAATGTGATACCAGTGGACTGGCTTGGTGAAGATTTAACTTCAAGCGCCAGGTTTGGACCATTGAAGACCAGCTCCTTTCGGGAAAATTTTTGCTCCTGAAAAAAGAAAAACCGGGCGAAAAAGTTTCACCCGGTAAAAAATCCAGGGTTTTTTTAAAAATTTGCCCGGCGGATCAGCAAGTTCAATCCCGGTTCCAAAACCGCCGGTTTTTTTTATTGCCCGGCCCCCGGTCAACGACCCACCTTCCGCCTCTCCAGCAGTATCCCGGCCCCCAGACCCGCCCAACTCCCGGCAAACGGGAGTGCCTAGGCCCACGCCAGGCGGGCGGGCCAGGCAGGTTCCAGGCCAGCGAACCAAGCGGCCGCGGTGGTCAGGTAGGACCCGGCCATCGAAGGGGCGTTATCGGGAAGGAGTTCCCGCCCTGCCAAACCAGCGGAAAAACCGGCCAGGAAGAGGGCGGCCATCAGCGCCAGGATCGCTACGGCGGCCTGCCTCTCGTCGGTAAAGTGGTTTTTGAAGCAGGAAGGGGAGAATCCACAGGCCGCCTCCGAAGGCGGTCATGCCGACTGCCAGTGCACCGAAAAGGTTATTGTGTTTTTCGTGCCAGAAGTCGGCCATGTTTGGGTTCTCCCTTCGCTTAAAAACCTCCTAAATTACGCCATATATGGTAATTTAGTAGTAACGCGGCTTTTCGAGCTTTCCGTCAAACTTAGATTTAATCATCTACCCATTCCAAAACTGGGCCATGCCTTTGAAACCAATAAATTGTTCTTTTTATGGCACCAGTTTTATAATCCCGAGAAACAACACTCATTTTATCGTCAGCATGAAAGATAATCTTACTTTCTTTCCATATATTGCGAAACTGTCCAATTACTAAAATCATCCAACTTAGAGAACGTAAAAGAACTCTTTCATCACCTTGACCTCCAGGAAGAATTACCACTCCAGGGTTACGATAAGGGGGAAAGCGCCTATCATTAAGAAAATCCCTATCGTGTGTCAATAGGATTCGGTCTTCCTTATATGCCGCTTTATATACATCCTCGTCGCTTTTTCCTAACCCGGCATAGCCGGAACCAAAAAGGAATTTGCTCATCCATGCCGAAAACTTAACCAAAACCCGCATGGAGGT
>JAIMBK010000018.1 GCA_023511535.1 Armatimonadota bacterium | reverse complement strand
GGAGTTATATCGTAGTGAACCATTCCGGACAACTGGAATAACCTGGCCAGGTCTTCCCTGGTGGCCAGGCGTTTCGTCGAACCAACGCGGATAAAGTATTTCCCCGCCGCCGTCTGGTAAGGTTTATGCGCGCCTTTGGGAATTTTTAAAACGGCTACGGTTTTCCCTTCGACCTGAACTTTTTCATAAAAAGGGATGATGGCGGGGATGACGTTGTGGGAACAGATATTCATCAGCCATTCTTCCAGGTCTTCCCTTTGCACACCCTCAATGAAACCGTCGTCCGCCACGCCGATGAAAATGGTTCCTCCCTCCAGATTGGCAAAGGCCACGATTTCCTCGGCCAGGTGTTCGGGCCTGACGGTTTCCCGCTTAAATTCTACAGCGGAGTTTTCCCCGTTGGCGATGATTTCTAACAGTTCCCGCACGGTCATGGTGAGAATTCTCCTTTTTCGCGGCAGCGATTGGCAGCGGCTGTTTATTTTCTATCCCTGGTTCTGGTATAGACAATCCTTTTGCCTTCATTAACGAGTATTATACCATGTTTGCCGATAACATTGCTACAGCTGCAGCAACAACGATCCGCCGCCCGTTAAAAGCCGGTGGCGGACGGCCTGGTCCGGCAAGATCTCCTCAAAAGGGAGGTCAGCAGCTTGGACCGGCGTAGATCAATCTTGACCTTGACGGATGGCGGAAAGGAGCTGGTCGAAAACATCAACCGGAACATGAAGGCATATACGCAAGAAATATTAAAACACATTCAACCGGAAAAACGAAAGGCGGTCCTGGAGAGCCTGGGTTTGCTGGTGGAGGCCATGCAAGAAATAAAGGGAGGTTGTTGTGATGCAAGACAAGCCTGATTCCTTGAAGAAAGCGGTGCGGGAAAAGTACGCCGAGCTGGCCCGGTTGGCCCGGGAACAGGGTAAGGGGAGTTGCTGTGCCCCCGCCGGAACTGCCGCCGGGTTTTGTTGTGCGGAAAATTATACCCCCGGGGAGATAACGGGATTGCCGCCGGAATTGCTGGCGGCTTCCCTGGGCTGCGGCAACCCCGCCGCCCTGGCTGTCGGCGCCCTGACCGCCGAAGAATACCGGCACCTGCTGGTGGAGGCGGGTTTTGCCGAAATCGGACTGGAGGTTACCCGTGTTTTTAGCCGGGCAGATTTCCCGGAGGGGCTCCTGACAGAGAAAATGGAGAAGCAGCTGGCTCCTTACGCCGGTTCCCTGGTGAGCGCCTTCGTCCGGGCGCGTAAACCCCGGGGCAAAGGCGAGGATGGCGGCCGGTAAAAGAAGCGGTTCCAGCCAATGCCTTCCCCGCCGATCGGAAGGCCGTCTTTTCTTTGTTGGCGGAGGCCGGGCCCGGCCACGTACGGAATACCCGAAGACCCGGCTCACTTTTACGCGGCCGGGTAAAACTCCAAGGGTTTCCTCTCTTGACAGGTATGCTGTAATAATGTATGCTGTAATCAGGTGATGGTTGTGAATAACTATAAATATAGAACGCAGCTTTACCTGGATGAAGAACATTACCGTTTTTTAAAAGAACAGTCTGCCCGTTACCAGATCAGTATGGCTGAAGTAGTCCGCCGTCTGCTCGACCGTGAACTGGAAAAAAATGAGGAAATCAAGGAGGACGACCCTATTTTCCGGCTGGGGCGGGAAAGCTTTGCCACCGGCCGCAAAAACGGCTCGTTAAACCATGACCGGTACATTTACGGCCGGTTCCCGAACCAGCAAAATAGAAAAAAGCGGGGTTCCGATGGTTAAAAGCAGAAAAAAAGAATGGCTGTTCATCGATACTTCCGCATTCATTGCTCTTTATGATCGAAGCGATCTTAATCATGAGGCGGCAGCCGGCTTTTTCACCCCGGCGAACATTTCTTCTTTAAGAGTTATCCCGGTAACGACAAACTTCGTTTTTGCGGAAGTGTACGCTTACTTTTGCCGGTTTCACCAGGTTGCCATCGCGATCGGCGAAAGCATCCGAACCAGCGAAGTGTTAAAATACTTCCGGGTGCAGGAAGTGGATGAGCATTTAGCCTGGGAACTGGCCAAAAAATACACCGACAAGGACTTTAGCTTTACGGATTGCCTGAGCTTTGCGGTTATGTCCAGGCTGGGCTGCCGGAAAGCTTTTGCCTTTGATCAGCACTTCCGGCAAATGGGCTTTGAAGTGTTTCCTTAAAAGAGGCCTGACAGCCATACACAGGTTTTCAAGGGAGGCTTCCTGCAGGAAGCGGTCGTAGTCCCGGTAAAGGGCCAGATAGTTACATTTGAAAACCAGCTTCGTCTCCCTGTTATACATCGCATCATGGAACGGACGTTGGCAGATACCGCAGAAGATACGGCCGGCAAGTATAGGCTTGGGTCTCTTGCGGTTAAATCCGCCTCTGGACTGTATTCTCTTTTCCTGTGTTTTCTCCCACAGCATCTTGTCAATAATAGGTGGAAAGTCTACTTCATACCACCCATCAGTTTTTTCCTTCTTTATTTTTTCAACCTGTTCTGGACTGACATCTTACTTTGCTGTTCTGTCATGATATACAAGCAGAGTAATTGCATTTAAAATGATGGTAACGATGAGAAGAACTGCTGCGACGAACGCCACATTATCCGTTATGTCCATAAGAGCAGACCAATCCGCAATCTTAACCAGATGATAGTTATAGAAAATCTGGAAACATAGCGAAATAGCACAAGCACTGATGCTCATAATGGAAAGAGTGACCCAATTCCTGTAGTCATGCTTTTTATATCGCATGAGATTAACAACAGGAAGTATCCAAGCAATTAGACCAAGCACGAAGCTGCCAAGATTAAGCAAACCAATCATAACATACTCCTTTCATGATAAATTTGTACAATACGTCTTCGACAAAGCCAGCAATATTGATAACTACAAATCCTATAATAAGTAAGAGACTTACGCGTCTCAAATCATTTTCTCATCTGGACGGTGGTGCGCAGGGCCGTCCACATCTTGTCCGAAACCAGCCCCAGCCGCCAGAGGGCGATCCCGGCTATATCGTAACGTTTGGCGATGCCGACCTTGGTCAGGATGCTTTCCGGGGTCTCTGCCGGCGCCGAGATGCCCAGGATGAGCTTTTCCGGCGGGACGCCGGCCGCTAAGGCCATTTCCACCGCCTGGCGGGCCAGGTTTACCGGCTCCGGTTTAGGCCCGTAATCGTAGGCCATGACGATCAGCCGGCCGGCAATCTGGCCCAGCTCCCGGTAGTCGTAGCCCGGATAGTGGCTGTTCGGGGCGTGCAGCGTCAGGGTCAGACCTGGGCTGGGTTCCTTTTCTTTTAACTTTTTGGCCAGTAAACTGACGAAATTAACGAAGTTTCTTCTGGTCTCCGTCAATTGCTCACCTTTTTCCTGATAACCCAGCCCTTCAAAATCGAGATTTACGCCCTGGTAGAATTCCGCTTCCCTGGCAATGGCGTCAACGGCCTGCCGGCAGGCTTTTGCATCCGTCAGCAGGTTGGCGAGAAAGCCGTCCTTGTCGGTCACGTGCACCACCATTTCGGTTTTCAAGCCGAAATCCCGCGCCGCTTGCAACACGTCTTCCCAGCCGGCGGGGCGCTGCCAGCCCGTTGTGCTCCTGGTCAGCAGGTTTCCCTGCCCATCCAGACTGTACCAGCCCAGCGCCAGTTCGTCGACCAGATCGGTGTTTCCTTTGCCTGTTTCCGGATAAGCCTTGCCGAAGAGGTCCTGCCAGCTGCTGGTTTCGCTGTCCCCCAGGGCGTAAAAGCCGATAACCGTCAGCTCCGCCGGCCCGGACCAGATCTGCACTTCTTTTCGTTCGCCGTCCCAGGCCACCCGGCAGCCCAGGGCCTCGCTGAAAAAGCGCAAGGGGATGAGCGTCCGGTTGTTGACAATTACCGGTGGTGCATCCAGGCGAACCGGCTTTTCGTTGACGTAGGCGGTTTGGCCGGCGATTTGCAACCGCAGGGAAACTTCTTTGCCGGCCGCCGTAACCGTTTTGGTCCGGGCGTCCCAGCTGACCGGCACGTTTAGTGCTTCCGCCACGGCCCGGAAAGGAACCAGAACGCGGTCGTTTTGAATGATTGGAGGCGCGTCGAAATTCACCGGCAGACCGTCAACCAGCACGGAAATCCCCGGGTTCTCCCCGGCGTTTGCCGGCGGCCGGGAAAAGCAGGCCAGAGTAGTCCCCAGGAACAGAACCAGGAAGAAAGATTTGAAAACGGCATATTTTTTCCAAAGGTTCACCATGCTTCCTCTCCTGTTTAAGTGAAAAGTTATGTTCTCTGTTTTTTCTAAAATATAAGACGCGAAAATTGCCGGGAAAGTTCCTTTCCAAATAAAATTTGCCCGGGTGGTGGATCAAAACAGGAAATAAGAAGTGAAGGAAAAAGAAGTAGTTAAAAAACAGGGCGGAGCGCGGCGGGCCGCCGTTATTTTCTTGCCGTCATGGACCGGGAAGCCCGGCCGGGGGCGGCGGCCATGGCTGAATTTTGCCTGGCCGGCTTGCCCGCTGAATTTACGGAGCAAAGTTAGAAAGGCGTTTGAACAGTTTGCTTCGCGCCCGGTGCAGGCGTGATTTCACGGTTCCCTCCGGGATGTTCAGGGCGGTGCTGATTTCTTCCAGGGACAGGTTCTCCCGGTAGCGCAGCAAAAGCACCTGGCGCAGCCGGGGGGACATTTTTGCCACCGCCCGCCAGACCGCAAGGGCCGTTTCCTTTGCGATCACCTCTTCTTCCAGCAGCCGGTTTTTTGTTGCCTGGCAAAGGGAATCCGGATCCTGGGGGGTTGGCCACCTGGCGTCCAGCCTCAAAAAATCGCAGGCGGTATTGGCCGCAATCCGGAGCAGCCAGGCTTTAATTTTGATCTGATCATTTAACTGGTGAAAATTTTGCAGGGCCTTGCAAAAAGTTTCCTGGGCAACGTCTTCCGCCAGGTGGGCGTCGCGGGTGTAGAGGCAGGCCGTCCGGTAGACGGCGGGGTAAAATTGTTTATAGAAAAAAGCGGCCATTTCTTCCTGGTCGGCATAAACCTGCAAAAACATTCACATCCTTTGCCACAGATTTTTCCGGACAAAACAATTATAAGTAATTTCGGACGAAAAATGGTTACAAAACGGTTACAAAATCGCTGCCAGGGAGGTAAAATTTTCGTTTTTGTCGAACCTTGGCAAAAGGGGATCGCAAAAACTTACCTTATTCAATATTTAATTTTGTTGTAACTGTTTTGTAACTACTTGGGACCGGATGTCTGTTATAATTTATTTTTGTTCAGTAAAGAAAAAAACAGCTTTTTGGTTTACTTTGTAAGTTGCCGCGGGCAAAAACTTGCGTGGACTTTTCGCTGGATTGAGGAGAGGGTAATGGGAAAGGAACTAATCCGGAAAGCGCTGGCCTTCCTGCTGGTTGCGGGCAGTCTTTCGGGTGGCGGCTGCGCGAAATTTCCCACTCCGGGCGAACTGATCAAGCCCCCGGTCATCCAGGCCGCGGCTGTGCCCGGGGAAGCCGCTTTCGACGCAGAGGAGCTAAAGCAGATTGCGCAGCAGTTTTTGCCCGCCGGGGCCGTTTTCCTGACTTCCGCGCCGGCGCAGCCCGCCGAAAAGACGGCGCCGGACGCCGGAGGCCGGGAATTGATCCAGGCGGCGGACTTGAACTCCGACGGCCGGCCGGAAATTATCGCCGGCTACCGGGTCAGCCAGGGCAGCGCCGGGGTAATGGTTTTACAAAAGAAGGAGCAGTGGACAAAGGTCTGGCAGGAGGAAGGCAAGGGGTATAACCTGGAGCGCCTGCAGCCGGCCGACGTCACCGGGGACGGCCGGGATGAATTGTTGATCGGCTGGACCATCGGCGCCTCCGCCGGCAACGGCCTGGATATCCTGGCCTGGCAGGGCGACGGGTTGCAGCAAATCGCCCGGGCGGGCTACCACCGCCTGGAAGTGGCGGACCTGGCGGGCGAATACGGCAGAGACGGCAAGCAGGAGCTGGCGATCTGGAATAAAGATACCGGGGACGCCTTTTTCGTGAAGGTGCTGCGCTGGGACGGGCAAAAGCTGGCACCGGCGGAAGACGTTGAGGCCGCGTATTTTCCCCGGGTGGTGGACTATTACCAGCAGAAGTTAAAGGGCGGCCCTTTAGGTACCCGTTATTACCAGTACTACCTGGCCGACGCCCTGGTCCGGGTGAAAGATTACCAGGGGGCGCTGGCGGCAGCGGAAAAGGGGATGGCGGTGGACGAAAACTATTCTCCTGACGCCGATCAATTCAAACTGGTCAAGGGGCGGGCCTACTTAGGTCTGCGGCGCTACCAGGACGCGCTGGCGGTTTACCAGGAGTTGATTGGTACTCTTGGGCGGGGTAAGGAGGCAATTCCTGTAAAACCAGTCCAGCCCCCATCCCGGAGTTTTGTTTCCCGGGGAGAACAGCCGGCGGGTGGGCGGGGCTATCTTGCCCGCCTGCTGGCGGAAGCTTTCTGGGGGGCGGGCGAAGCTTACCTGGGACTGGGTAAGCCGGACCTGGCCAGGGCAAACTTTGAGCGAGCCAGGGATTACCGGCCGGACTGGGATAAACCCCAAAAGGCGTTGCTGCGCCTTCCTTTGCAGCAGGTCGCCGAAGAAATTTATGGGTATTGGGCAAACGCCGGGCCGGAAGAATTTGGTGCTAAACTGCGCGGTTTCGGGGATTGGCTGAAAAAACAGGCGCTCCCCGGCGGAATGAAGCTGGCCCTGCTGTACACCCCCGTGGAAGGCAATTACCCCCGGAATATCGATCACCTTCTGCTGGTGGACTGGGCCGCGGCGGAAGGCTCCGCCTCCGGCGTCCAGGCCCACGGGATTTACTGGGTTGAAAACGGGCAGCTGAAATCCCAGGTGTTTTACAGCGTGGATGCTTTTAACCACGGGCTGGACGCAAGCCGGGCCGCTCTTTCGGCCAGGCTGGGCACGAGGGCCGGCAAGGACGGCAAAGAGCATCCGGAACTGGCGGTGGTCTATGACGGTGCCTACGGCGGCAGCGGAAGCCCGCAGCCGGTTTTTTACCTCTGGCGGCTCCAGGACGGCCGCTGGCAGGCGGTCTGGCGTTCCGATGAAAGCCCCCGCTGGCGCAACAGCCACGGAGAGTTGAAGTTTTCGGGGCCGGGAACGGAGGAATTTACCCTGGCGAGCGACTCCTGGCTGGCCGCCGACGGCAAAGAGAAGATTTTCAAGGAGAGTAACCCCGGTCCGCACCGCCGTTTTCTGGACACCTGGCAGCGGCAAGGCGACCGCTACGAACTGAAGGAAGCCCGGACCCTGCCCTCGGCCTACAACACTCTGGTGGAACTGGTCTATAATTTAAGCACGGGGCGGGAGCAGGAAGCGGCCGGGCTGGTCGTCGGCGCCGGGGTTTTGGAGCAGGCGAAAAAATACGGGCTGGTGCAAAACCCGCCGGGCCAGGGGTGGGTGCTCGATTTAAACGACCCCCGGGCGGAGCAAACCGGCCCCTTGACGGTGCAAAGCGGTTCCGCCGCGGGTGTAACGGCGGAATTTATCGAACGGGACGGCCAGTGGCTGATCAGCAAGATTTATAAGAATTAGGCACGAAGGGATAAAGGCATAAGGCACAAAGGGACAGGGATAAAGAGGAACAGAAGGTTTGTGTCTAATCTTTTTCCTGGAATTCCTTATGGAAGATAACGCCTTCTCCATAAGTAATAAGAACGGGGGAAATGATGACAGAAAAGTTATTATCAGGAGAAAAACCTGACGTAACCGGTTCTATCCTTCCTGACGGAGAAGCGAGGGTAAAAATTCTCGTTATCGAAGACGAGGAGCCGATCCGGAGCTTTGTCCGGATCAATCTGGAGCAAAACGGTTTTCTGGCGCTGGAGGCGGCCAGCGGTGAAGAGGCCCTGGAATTAATCAAAAAAGGGGTGCCGCACCTGGTGGTACTGGATCTCAAGCTCCCGGGGATGGACGGTCTGGAAGTATGCCGCTTGCTGCGCGACCGGTATCCCCAGGTGGCCATCATCATGCTCACCGCCCGCGGCCAGGACATGGACCGGGTCAAGGGCCTGGAAATGGGCGCCGACGACTATGTGGTAAAGCCCTTTCATCCCCTGGAGCTGGTGGCCCGGATTAAGGCGGTGCTGCGCCGCCTCTACCCGGCGCGCAATTCCGTGCTCCGCTGCGCCGGCCTGGAGATCTATCCGGAGGCCCGGCAGGTGAAAAAAGCAGGAGCGCTCGTGGAACTGACCAACCGTGAATTTGAGCTCCTGCTTTTCCTGGCCCGCAATCCCGGGCGGGCGTTCAGCCGGGACGAGCTGCTGAATAATGTCTGGGGGGAAAACTATTTCGGCGACCCCAAAACCGTTGACGTCTACATCCGCCGTTTGCGGGTGAAGCTGGAAGACGATTCCCTCTCCCCCCGCTTTATCGAAACGGTTTGGGGCACGGGCTACCGCTGGCGGCGGGAAGAATCCTGAATCCTTCTGTTACCGGTGCCGCCGGCCGGGTGCGTTGGGCGCCTTTCACTTGTTTTACGCAGGGAGATCGTAATCACCGTCTTTGTTTACCAGGGCCTTCAGGCCGGAGCGGAAAGCGTTTTGCCGCTGCGCCTGCAGAGCGGAGCGCCTGGATTCGAAGCGGCCCAGGATAACCTTTACCTTACCCCCTTCCGCGGCGGGAGTGAGGCTGGCCCCCTCCCAGGACTGCGCTTTGGCGTATAGTTCGACAGCCCGGGAAGCTTCGAGGGAAACCGATAACTCATACTGGACCGGGCGGTGGAGCAAACCGTTAAAATAAGAAACGTTCCGGTCACCGATCCCCCCGAAGGCGTACCAGGTATAAAGGGCGCTCCCCAGGGACTTTAGAATCACCTTTTCCCGGGATTTTTCCACTAAATCCAGCCGGCTTGCTTTATATACGTTGTATTCGAACCCTTTTTCGTATACCCGTAAAACGGCGTAGGCACAGGGAAACTGGACAGTAGCGGGCAGTTCCACGTAAGGAAGGTTTCCCGTCCGGGAGCGGTTGACGGTCACTTTGCTGCGGTGCATGTGCCCGCTGAAAACAGCCTGAACGTTTGGAAAGCCTTTCAGGAGTTGCGTAAACTGCCTGGCGTTGTCTATTCCGAACCAGAGGTCCGGGCCGTTGCAGGGGTGGTGCAGAAATACAAATACAGGCCGGCCGCTGCTTTCGCCGAGTGCGCCGGTCAGCCACCGCAGCTGAGCCTCGGCAATGGTTCCCCAGTCGTTGTCTTTGACGCAGGAATCCAGCAGAAAGAACCGGCAGCCTTGATAATCTACGCTGGTGTAGGTGTTTTCCCGGCCGGCCACATACCGTAAGAAGCCCTTTTCACCCAAACCCCGGCCGGATTTTTCGACGTACTTGTCGTGGTTACCGATGCACAGGTAATAGGGAACGTGGCCAAAGGCAGGCAAGACCTTGTGGCGGGCCTGCTTGAACTGCCGCTGGCTGGCAGCGTCGGTGAGGTCGCCCGTAACGACGGCCAGGTCGATCCCCCGGCGCCTGCTGTCGCGAATACACTGGCTGAATAATTCACCCGAATGTTCGGGAAGCTTGCCGAAGTAAATCTCGTTGGGGTCTCCTACGCTGTCTCCGAGGGCAAGGTGGGTATCGCTGAAAAGGGCGCAACTGAAAAGATGCTTCCCTTGCGGTGCGGGCAGAGTCTGAAAAGAGCTCAAGGCTCCCCTGGCGCCGTTGCTTTCTACCTGGTACCAGTAGCGGGTGGAGGGCCGGAGGTTGTTTAATTCGGCCCGGTGAAATTCTTGGGCCCGTTCCAGGGTGAACCTGGTCAGGTTCCCCTTTTCTTCGCCGAAATAAATCGAGGTATCTGTTTTTTGTTCCGGAGTGACCCAGGTGATCACGGCGTGGTTGCTGGCCACGGTGCACAGCTCTTCATTTTTAATCAGAACATTCATCTGAATCGATCCCCTCCCCCGGTGCCTGGTTGCCTATTTATCACTTTATTGTAAAAGACAAGAAAAGGTGCCGGCCGGGTCATTCCCGGGAAAAGGGATTAACCGGGGAAGAAAATTAGCTTAGTCACGCCAGCAGGGCGGCCACCACGCCGACCAGGAAAATACCGTCGAACACCCCGGCGCCCCCGATGCTTAACACGTGCGCGCCCAGGCTGCGCAGGCGGTGCAGGTTGAGCAGGTCGGCCCCGAGCAGGGTGCCGAAGACGCCGGAAATGTAGGCCACCGGGGCGGCGTTCTCCCTGGTCAGGAGCAGGGCCGCCGCAGCGGCGACCAGCGGGGGGATAAAAGCCGGCAGGGAAATTCCCACGCCGGGCACGGGCCGGGCCAGGGTCTTCGCAGTGATCGTGACGACCACCGTAGCCGCCAGGACGGGGAGCAAAGGTACCCGCGCCAGAAGGTACAGGCTGAAGAGGGCGGGAATAACGGCGCCGCCCAGGTTGACGGCAATCACCTGCTCCCGGACCCGGGGCGGGTAGTAGAAAAGAAAGGGAAAAAAGAAGGGGCGTTCTTCTTCAAAAGCAAACCGCCGCCGCGAAACGGGGATATTGATGATCCCGCCCAGAAGGCAGAAAGCGAAGAGCAAGACCGCTCCCTGGGGGGAGAGGCCCAGCTTCGTAAAAGAAAAGGTCGCCACCTGAAAGAAAAGGACCGTCATTAAAAAAGGAAGCAGTAAAATAACAAAAATAAACCAGATTACCGGCATGGCAAACCCCCGCTCATTCCTTTGGTTTCATTATATACTGAACGGCCTGGGGATAACAGATTTTTTTAATAAAAAAAGAAGAGCCGCCTTACCCCTTTATTTTTATTCCCCTGGTTATCTGATCCACAATGTTAAGTTTAAATGTCCAGCAGAAATGAATAGCGCCGCAGTAAGCCTGCGGCGCTGTCCTGTCCGGTCTGGGCAAAGTTATTTCTGCCGCTTTTAATAATTTGTTGCTAACCGGTAACATTCTTTACAGTAAACCGGTTTGCTTCCGTTCGGCCGGAAGGGAACTTCGGTTTCCTTGCCGCACCGGGAGCAAATTGCCGGATACATCACGCGTTCCCGGCTATAACCGCTGCGGTTATCCCTTCTGTTCTGGTTCTTGCGGGCGGCACGGCATTGCGGGCAACGGCCCGGGTCGTTGAGAAAGCCTTTTTCCGCATAGAATTCCTGTTCCGATGCGGTGAAGGTAAACTCCGCCCCGCAGTCACGACAGGTCAGATTACGGTCCTGGTACATTTTAACACCTCCCCCAATTTTTTATCCATCGATGTTAGGAATAATTATCCCCAATCAATGAAATTGAGAGAGGGAAAATGTACTACCTAACCTGTGGACTTCTCTATGGTAACACAAGAACAATGAAAAGTCAAAAACATTATTAAGCCGTCGAATACCCCGGCTCCTCCGGCGCTTAAAACGCGGGTGAAAATTTTTCCGGAAAAAATTTTATCCTCCAAAGAGGATTTTTTTAGTTTACAAAGAAATGAAAGTGGTGTAAAGTGGTGAATAGTGGGGGGGATGAAAAGCATGTTTATGGGCGAATATCAGCACGCGCTCGACGGCAAAGGCCGGCTTTTCATCCCTGCCCGCTTCCGGGAAGGTTTAGGAGAAAAGTTCGTTTTGACCAAAGGCCTGGACGGCTGTTTATTCGCCTACCCACCCCAGGAATGGGCGAGCCTGGAGAAAAAAATGCGGGCTCTGCCTTTTACCCGGTCAGACGTCCGGGCCTTTGTCCGTTTCTTTTTTGCCGGCGCCTGCGAGTGCGAGGTGGACAGGCAGGGCAGAATCCTCATCCCCGCCAGCCTGCGCCGGCACGCCGCCCTGGAAAAAGAGGCGGTCATCATCGGCGTTTCCAGCCGGGTGGAGATTTGGGCGCTGGAGCAGTGGGAAAAATATAACCGGGAAGCGGCGGCGCAGGCAGAGCAAATCGCCGAAAAAATCGTGGACTTCGATCTGGGCATTTAGAGAAGAATGTATTTAGCGAAGGGTGTTGGAAAAAACGGTGGTGCCCTGGCGGGAGCAGGAGCAGAATCTTTTTCACCAGCCGGTAATGCTGCCCGAAGTGTTGTCTGTGCTCAGTTTAAAGCCCGGCGGCGTTTACGTGGATTGCACCGTGGGCGGCGGCGGGCACGCCCGGGAAATCCTCAGGCTGACGGCGCCGGACGGTCTCCTGGTTGGTCTGGACAGGGACCCCCTGGCCATCCGGCAGGCCCAAACTCAGCTGGCTGAATACGGTGCGAGGGCAAAGCTTTTTAATGAAAATTTCGTTAATTTGCCCCTGATCCTGGAAAAACTGCAGATCCGGAAAGTGGACGGCCTGCTTTACGACCTGGGGGTCAGTTCCTTTCAGCTTGACGACCCCGGGCGGGGTTTCAGTTATCTGGCGGACGGCCCGCTGGACATGCGGATGGACCCGGCCGGCCCGGTAAGTGCCAAAGACCTGGTCAATCAACTGTCCGCCGCCGAACTGGCGGATCTTTTCCGGCGCTACGGTGAAGAGCGCTGGGCGAAGCGCATCGCCGCCGCCATCGCCGCCGAAAGGGAGCGCCGCCCCATTGAAACCACCGGCCGGCTGGCGGAAATCATTAAAAAGGCCATTCCGGCCCCCGCCCGCCGCCGCGGCCCGCACCCTGCGAAACGCACTTTTCAGGCCCTGCGCATCGCCGTGAACCGGGAACTGGACGTTTTGGCAAAGGCCTGGAAAGAGGCGGTTTCGTTTTTGAAGCCGGGCGGGCGGATCTGTGTAATTTCCTTTCATTCCCTGGAAGACCGGATTGCCAAGGAAACCTTCCGGGAGCTGGCGGCGGGGTGCAAGTGCCCGCCCGGGATACCCGTCTGCGTTTGCGGCCGGCCGGGCGTCCTGAAGGTGCTTACCCGGCGCCCCCTGCTCCCCTCGCCGGAGGAGATCGAACGCAATCCGCGGGCGCGCAGCGCGCGGTTGCGGGCCGCCGAAAAAGCAGGTTGAAGGTTTGTCCGGTTTATGACCGGTTCTAAAGAAAGGGGAAGGTGAATAACATTGGTAGTAGCCCAGGAACAACCTTATTATTCCAGCCTGCCCAAAAAAAGCCTTCGGGCGCGCAAAAGAACCAGGGTTTACTACCTCCCCCGGCGGGAGCGGCTGGTTCTGACCGGCCTGGTTCTGCTTGCCTTTTGCGCCGCGATTCTGGTTGTTTACTTTTACGCGCAGGTGCTCATCGCCGGGTACCAGCTGAACAAGATGAAAAAAGAAATTAATGACTTAAACATTCAAACTCAGGCGATGACGGAAGACCTTGCCCGGCTGACTTCCCTGGAGAGGGTGGAAAAAGTGGCCACGACGAAGCTGGGGATGGTCAAGCCGGACACCAGCCGGATGATTCTGGTCAAGACCGGTCCGCCGGTTCCCGGCCCGGGTCAGGTTTCCCCGGAAGACGGCTCCGGGGAAGGTTCCGGACAGGCACCGGCAGTGGTGGCGCAGGAAAAAGGCAACTGGATCATCCGGGCGTTTGCGCGGCTGGTGGCAGGACGGGAAAACCCGGGGCAGGGCTGAAACAGTCGTCGGTCGTCCGGTTACTGGATCTTGAACGCCAAAGCTTTTAAAATACCCGCAATTTCAAAGCGGAGGGCTGTTTTTAGTTCAAGCGGAGCGACGCTGAACAAAAACAGCCCGACGGAAAAATCTGACGACTGCCGTCCGGAGGCCGGCGACCATCCGGGGAGGTCCTTGGATTGCCGCCGATGCTTACCCTGATCCGCAAGCGGTTAGCCTTCCTGCTGATTGCTTCCGGCCTGATTTTAATCGCCTTTACCGGCCGGGTGGCCTGGATTCAATTCGTCCGGGGCGAAGAACTCCGGGAAAGAGCCCTGGAAATCCGGACGCGCGACATCCCCGTCGAAGCCAGGCGCGGCAACATCTACGACCGCAACGGCAAAGAACTGGTGACCAGCGTCAGCGTGGATTCCCTTTACGCCATCCCCGGGCTGGTCAAAGATCCCCGGGGCACCGCGCAAAAGCTTTCCCCGGTTCTGGCCGTGGACGAGGAGCGCCTTTATCAAATCCTCACCCGCAAGTCGTGTTTTGAATGGCTGGCCCGCAAAATGGACGCCCAAACCGCCCAAAAGGTAAAAGCGTTGAACCTGCCGGGCGTTTTCCTGGTTGGAGAAAACCAGCGCTACTACCCTTTTCAAACCCTCGCCCCGCACCTGCTGGGTTTTACCGGCATCGACAACCAGGGCCTGACGGGGGTTGAAGTCACTTTTGAAAAAGAACTGAAGGGCGTCCCCGGGCGCATCATTGTTGAACAGGACGCCACCGGGCAGGACATTCCCGAGCCAATCCACAAGTATATCTCCCCGCGCCAGGGACACCACCTGTTCCTGACCATTGACGAAACCATCCAGCACTTTGTCGAAAGGGAACTGGATAAAATAACGGCCAGATACCGGCCGAAGCTGGCCGTCATTATCGTCATGGATCCGCGGACCGGGGAAATCCTGGCCATGGGCAACCGGCCTACCTTTAACTCCAACGAATGGCTGCAAGCCCCCCGGGAGGCGTGGGACAGAAACCCGGCCATCTGGTATAACTACGAACCGGGCTCCACTTTTAAAATCATCACCATGGCCGCCGCCCTGGCGGAAGGGGTGGTGAAACCGGAAGACGCCTTCTTCGACCCGGGCTACATTAAGGTGGCCGACCGGTATATCCGGTGCTGGTACGACGGGGGGCACGGCAGCCAGACCTTTGCGGAAGTGGTCATGCATTCCTGCAACCCCGGCTTTGTGGAGGTAGGTTTAAGGGTAGGCATACCAAAGTTTTATCAATACGTCAAGGCCTTTGGTTTCGGCCAGCCCACCGGCATCGACCTGCCCGGCGAGGCGGCGGGGATCATGATCCCAGAAAAAAAAGCCACGAACCTGAATATCGCCACCATGTCCATCGGCCAGTCCATTGCCGTGACGCCCATTCAACTGCTGACGGCGGTGGCGGCGGTGGCCAACGGGGGAACACTGGTGCGCCCGCAAATCGTCAGGGAAATCCGGGACAGTTCCGGGAACGTGGTGAAACAGTTTAAACCTGAGCCGGTGCGCACCGTTTTGCCGCCGGAAACGGCCCGGCAGGCAGGCGCCTTGCTGGAAAACGTGGTCCTGAAGGGGACCGGCCGGAACGCCTTTATCGACGGCTACCGGGTGGCCGGGAAAACCGGGACGGCCCAGGTGGTGGGCGAGGGCGGCGGTTACGTGACGGGGCGGTACGTGGCTTCCTTCGCCGGCTTCGCGCCGGTGGAAGACCCGCGCGTGGCGGCCCTGGTGATGGTGGCCGAGCCGCAAGGGGGCATTTACTACGGTTCCCAGGTCGCCGCCCCCGTTTTTCAGGCCGTGGTGCGCGATACGCTGCACTACCTGCGGGTGCCGGAAACCCCCGGTCTGGAAAAGCCCAAGGATCCCTTTGTTTACGAAGAGCCCCGGTTCAAGGTGAAAGTGCCGGCCGTCGTCAACTACCCGGTTAGCGAAGCAATTTCCAGGCTCGTTCAGGCTGGTTTGACGTATCAGATCCGGGGTGAGGGAAACATCGTTTACGGGCAAATGCCCGGGGCGGGAGCGGAAGTACTCAACGGCACCGCCGTGATCTTGAATCTGGAGCCGCCGCCCCGGGAACAGCGCGGCGGGGAAGTGACCGTGCCCAATCTCAAAGGGCTCACCATTCCGGAGGCGGCGGACCTGCTGAAGAACCTGGACCTGCATCTGGAATTGAACGGCACCGGCCTGGCCGGCGAGCAGGATCCGCCGGCGGGGCAAAAAGTGCCCCGCGGAACCACCATCCGGGTTCAGTTCCAGCCGCCCGGCCAGGGTGGGGAACAACCCCCGGCGCCCCTTGAGCCGGAAACACCGCCGGCCCCTGCGTCCGCGTCCGGAACCCTTCGCGAGGGGGGCTTCGTGGAGCGGCCGTAATTGAGAAGTGGGAGGTGAGAAGTTGGAGGTGGGATTTAACATTCTCTTACTTTTAACCTCCTGCTTCTCACTTCTCAATTGTCCGGGCGAGACACGACATATGCTTAAGGCCCCGGCAATATCAGTAGTCAGGCGGAGCGAGCCGGACAATTCCAGCCCGACGTAAGGGATGGTAGAACGCTATTTTCGAGTTCCCTGGATAATCTTTTCCTTTATGCCTTTGTGCCCGGGAACTTTGTGCCTGGTATGTTAAATTATCCTCCGGCTGGTCATAATACCATAAAAAGGAAGAGTGTAATAGACTAGAATTGGTAAATAAAGGTTGTTGCAATGTTTTTTCGCCGGTGATACGATGATCAATTGGTAGCGGAAGGGAGCATCTACCCTTGCTGTTCAGCGAATTAATCGCGGAGCAAACCATTTTGTTCCGGCAGGGCGACCCGGCCGTCCCCGTGCGCGGGATCGCCTGTGATTCGCGCCAGGTGGAACCGGGGGACGTTTTTGTCGCCATCGAAGGGTTCCAGACGGACGGGCACTCCTTCGTGGAGCAGGCCGTCGCCAGGGGCGCGGCCGCCCTGGTGGTGCAAAAGCCCGTCGCCCCGCCCGCGTCCGTGCCCTGGGTGCAGGTTCCCGACACGCGCCGGGCGCTGGCCCGGCTCTCCGCCCGTTTTTACGGCTACCCCGCCCGCCGGCTGAGACTGATCGGCGTCACCGGCACCAACGGCAAGACCACCACCACCTACCTGCTGAAGGCGATTATGCAAAGCACCGGCTCCCGGGTGGGCTTGATCGGCACCATTGCCAACTGGATCGGCGAACGCAAACTCCCCGGGCGGCACACCACCCCCGAATCGCTGGACCTGCAAAAGCTTTTGGCCGAAATGGCCGCGGCGGGAGTGGACACAGTCGTGATGGAGGTCAGTTCCCACGCCCTGGCGCTGCACCGCGTGGAAGGTCTCCCCTTCGCCACGGCTGTCTTTACCAACATCACCCAGGACCACCTGGATTTTCATAAAGATATGAACGATTACCTGGCGGCCAAAAAAATCCTCTTTCAAATGGCGGAGCAATTTGCCGTTCTGAACAACGACGACCCCGCCGCGCCCGAACTCTTCCGCGCCGCCCGGGGAAGGGTGGTTACTTACGGAATCAGGCAGGACGCCGACGTGAAGGCCGCAGACATTCAGGTGACCACCAGAGGCGCTTCTTTCCGGGTACAGACCCCCTGGGGCGCTGCCCGGGTGAATTTAAAGCTAACCGGCCATTTTAACGTTTCCAACGCCCTGGCCGCCCTGGCGGCGGGCGGGGCCCACGGGCTGCCCCTGGCGGTGATGGTGCCGGCGCTGGAAAGCGTTGCCGGCGTTCCGGGGCGCTTTGAACTGGTTGACCGGGGGCAGGACTTCACGGTGGTTGTGGATTATGCCCATACGCCGGACGGGCTGGAAAATATTTTAAAGACCGCGCGCCAACTGCCCCACGGCCGGCTGATTACCGTTTTTGGCTGCGGCGGCGACCGCGACCGCGGCAAAAGGCCGTTGATGGGGGAAATTGCCGCCGTTTTCAGCGACCTGGTGGTGGTGACCTCGGACAACCCGCGGACGGAAGACCCCCGGCGGATTATCGCCGAGATTGAAGAAGGGGTGCAAAAAGTGCTCCGGCCCGGGGCTTACGCCGTCCTCCCCGACCGCCGTCAGGCCATTGCCTACGCCGTCCGGACGGCCTCCCGCGGCGATCTCGTGGTCATCGCCGGCAAAGGGCACGAAGACTACCAGATCATCGGCACCGCCAGATTCCCCTTCGACGACCGGATCGAGGCGGCCCGGGCCATCGAAGAGCGGTTGGCCGGAAAAATTGAGCGTAATGAATCCCGTTCTTAACATGAGGTATATGATCACATGAAAACCATGACCATCGCCGAAATAGCACAAGCGATCGGCGCAAAAATTATCCAGGGCGACGGCCGGGTGCAGGTCAGTGCAGTCTCCACGGACACGCGGACGCTGGCTCCCGGGCAGCTGTTTTTTGCCCTGCGCGGCGAGCGCGTCGACGCCCACGATTTTCTTCCCCGGGCCGCGGCCGCCGGCGCCGCCGGGCTGGTGGCCGCCCGCGCCGTCGCCGGGCTGCCGGAAGAGATTCCCGTGCTGCTGGTGGACGACCCGCTTCAGGCCCTCCAGAAGCTGGCCGCGTACAACCGGGAGAAATACTCCCTGCCGGTGGTGGCCGTTACCGGGAGTTCCGGGAAAACCACCACGAAAGATATGATCGCCGCTGTCCTCGCCACCGCGATGAGTACTTTAAAGACGCCGGGCAACCTGAACAACGAAATCGGCCTGCCCCTCACCCTGCTGGAATTAAGCGATCACCACCAGGCGGCGGTGGTGGAAATGGCCATGCGCGGCCCCGGGGAGATCGACTACCTGTGCCGGATTGCCCGCCCGACCGCCGCCGTGATCACCAATATCGGCGAGGCCCATTTTGAGCGTCTGGGCTCGGTAGAGTCAATCGCCCGGGCCAAGGGGGAACTGCTCGACCACATCGGCCCCGCCGGTTTTGCCGTCCTTCCCGCCGAAAGCCCGTATATCCGGGAGCAGGCCGCGCGCTGCCGCGGGAAGGTTTTCTACTTCGGCGTGGGCGCGCAGGCTGACATTCGCGCGGTGAATATCCGGAGCGAAGGGCGGGCCACCCGCTTCGACGTGGAAATTAACGGGGCGCGTTATCCCGTGCGGCTGCCCTTGCCCGGACAGCATAACGTATTGAACGCCCTGGCCGCCGTCGGCGTCGGCCGGGCGCTGGGTTTATCCTTTGCGCAGATCGGCAGGGGCCTGGAGCAGGTCTCCCTGTCCGGCATGCGGGTGGAAATAACCGACCGGGAAGGGATCACCGTCATCAACGACGCCTACAACGCCAACCCCTCGTCAATGCGGGCCGCCCTGGACGTGCTGGCCCGGGTGGCCGGCCCCCGGCGGAAAATCGCCGTCCTGGGCGACATGCTGGAACTGGGCGCTCTGGCCGCGGCCGGTCATCACCAGGTCGGCGAGGCGGTTAAAACAAGCGGTGTTGATTATCTGGTCACGGTCGGCGAACTGGCCCGCGAAATTGCCGCCGCAGCCAGAGAAAAGGGCTTTCCGGCGGAAAATATCCGGCAGACGGCCGCCGCCGAAGAAGCAGCGGCGGTTTTAAAAAATCTTTTGGCTCCCGGTGACGTAATGCTGGTCAAAGGTTCGCGGGGGATGCAGATGGAAAAAATTATTGCCGCAATTTTTGCCGGAGAGCATAAAATGTTACCCGGAGAATTATAAATGGAGTAACAGATTATGGCACCTGTTCAGCAAGCCCAAATCGTTTTGGTGCTTAAACCGTTCCTGGTTTCTTTGGCGGTTACCCTGCTGCTCGGTCCGGCGGTGATCCCGCTGCTGACGCGGTTAAAATGCGGGCAAAACGTCCGGAACGACGGGCCCGGCCGGCACCTGCAGAAAAGCGGCACGCCCACCATGGGCGGGGTCATGTTTCTGGCCGGAATTACCGCGGCCGGGCTTCTTTATGCCGGAAATTCTTTAGAAGGCCTGCTGGTGCTGGGGATGACCCTGGCCTTTGGATTAATCGGTTTTTTAGATGATTTTCTTAAAATTGCCTTGAAGCGGCCACTGGGGCTGCGGGCGCGGGAAAAGCTGCTGGGTCAGATCCTGTTCAGCCTGGCGGCGGCCGCCTTCTGCGTGTCTGTGCTGGGCCGCGGCACGGATCTGGTGGTGCCGTACAGCGGTTTTTTTACCCCCGGGGGATTGACCTGGGAATTGGGCGCCGCCGGCTTTTTCGTTTTTGCCGTGCTGGTGATTGCCGGGACGGCGAACGCCGTCAATTTGACGGACGGCCTGGACGGCCTGGCCGCCGGGACGTCGGCGCTGGTGGCTGCGGCCCTTTTGCCGGTTGCCTTCACGGTGGACAAAACCGGCGTGGCGGCCGTCATGGCGGCCGTCAGCGGAGGATGCCTGGGTTTTCTGTTCTACAACCGGCACCCGGCCCGGGTGTTTATGGGCGACACCGGCTCGCTGGCCCTGGGGAGCGCCCTGGGCACGGCGGCCCTGGTGACCAGAAGCGAACTGTTTTTGTTCCTGATCGGCGGCGTCTTTGTCCTGGAGACCCTGTCCGTAATCCTGCAGGTGGCTTCCTTTCAGCTGTTCGGCCGCCGGATCTTGCGCATGAGCCCCCTGCACCATCACTTTGAACTCTGCAACTGGAGCGAAAACAGGGTGGTGGTCAGCTTTTGGGCGGCCACGGTCGTTTTTGCCGCCCTGGGCCTGATGGGGTTTTACGGTTTGTAGTTTGATCCCGCAGGAATTTCTTTTCCTGCTTAATTTAATATTTAGAAAGGACTTTATCCATGGATTATGATTATAGCCGGACGTTGGTCATCGGGGCGGGAAAAAGCGGAGTCGCCGTAAGCCGCTTCCTGGCCGCCAGGGGGGCGAAAGTTGAGCTGACGGACCAAAAAGGAGCGGAGGAACTGGGTAAAGATCCGGCCGCCTTCGCCGATATGGATATAAAACTGACGCTGGGCGCCTACCCGTCGGTCGAACCCGGAAAATACACCCTGGTGGTAGTCAGCCCCGGCGTGCCTTTAACGATTCCTCCGGTGCAGCGCGCCCGCGAACTTCATATACCGGTGACCGGCGAGCTGGAACTGGCCTTCCGCTTTGCCCGCGCACCGGTCGTGGCCATCACGGGGACGAACGGGAAAACCACCACCACCGCCCTGGTGGGGGAAATTTTTCAAAAGGCCGGCTGGCGCACCCTGGTGGCGGGGAATATCGGCAAGCCTTTGATCGAGGAAGTGGAGCGTCCTTACGACGTAATTGTCCTGGAAGTAAGCAGCTTCCAGCTGGAAACCGCAGAGGAGTTCAGACCCCGGGTGGGAGCGGTCTTGAACATCACGCCCGACCACCTGGACCGCCACCTGACCATGGAAAACTACACCCGGGTGAAGGCGCGCCTGTTTGCCAACCAGGGAGGGCAGGATTTTGCCGTGCTCAATTACGACGACCCGTGCACGAAAAACCTGGCCCCGCTGTGTCCGGGGAAAGTGCTTTACTTCAGCCGGCGGCAGGAACTGCCGACGGGGGCCTGCGTTTTCGACGGGTGGATTACCTTTCTTGGCGAGGGACGGCGCGATCCCGTCCTGCCCGTTCAAGAGTTAAAAATCCCCGGCGCCCATAACCTGGAAAACGCTCTGGCGGCGGTGGCCTGCAGCCGGGCCCTGGGGGTGGCGCCGGAAACGGTGGCGCACGTCCTGCACGCCTTCCCGGGAGTGGCCCACCGCCTGGAGTTCGTCGCCGAAATTGACGGGGTGCGCTACATTAATGATTCCAAGGGGACCAACCCCGACGCCAGCAGCAAGGCCCTGCAGGCCTATGCAGAACCAATCGTGTTGATTGCCGGGGGCAGAAACAAAGGGAGCGATTTTACCCGGTTCGTCCGTTTAATCAAAGAAAAGGCCCGGGCGCTGGTCCTGCTGGGCGAATGCGCCGGAGAAATTGAAAGCGTGGCCCGCCGCGAAGGTGTTTCGAATATCCTGCGCGCCGGCGGCCTGGAAGAAGCGGTCTACCTGGCGAAAAACGCCGCCCGGCCCGGTGACGTCGTCCTGCTCTCCCCCGGCTGCGCCAGCTGGGACATGTTCAAAAACTACGAGGAACGCGGAGAGCTTTTCAAACAGGTAGTCAGGAAGATGAAGGGCCGGTAAAACAGAGGTTGGGAGTTGGGAAATAGGGGGGAGGCAACTGTGCCGGTGAGACGCCCGCCCGATTTCATCTTATTTTTAACTGTGCTGGTGCTGCTCAGCGTGGGGGTGACCATGGTTTTCAGCTCTACCTTATGGTTTGCCACCCTGCCCCCCTTTAACGACACCTTCTTTTTCGTCCGCCGCCAGTTAATCTACGCCTTCATCGGGCTGGCCGCCATGGTCATCATGATGAATTACGACTACTGGCAGCTGAAAAAGTGGGCGGGCTGGTTCCTGCTGGCCGGGCTGGTCCTGCTGGGCGTAGTCCTGATCCCCGGCGTCGGTGTATCGCGCCTTGGCGCCCAGCGCTGGTTAAATTTAGGGCCGGTCAGTTTCCAGCCCTCGGAACTGGTTAAACTTTGCCTGGTGATCTTTACCGCTTACGGGTTATCCCGGCGGCTGAACAGGATTCAAAACTTCTGGGTGGGGACAGCGCCCTTTTTGCTCCTGGGGGCCTTTGCCGCCGGGCTGGTTCTTTTGCAGCCGGACCTGGGGACGGCGGTGACGATCCTGGGGATTGTGTTCCTGATGGTTTTTGCCGCCGGGGCCCGGATCAGCCAGCTCGTCCTGGTCGGGCTGCTGGGGTTGGGAGCGATCGGAGCGGCCATCAGTCAAGAACCCTACCGGCTGCGCCGTTTTCTGGCTTTCCTGGATCCGGAAAAGGACCCGCAGGGGGCGGGCTGGCACATTTTGAATTCCCTGATGTCCCTGGGTTCGGGGGGTCTTTTCGGGACCGGCCTGGGGCAGGGACATTCCAAATACCTGTGGGTGCCGGAAAGGCACACCGACTTTATTTTTGCCATTATCGGCGAGGAACTGGGGTTCATTGGGGCGACTTTCGTCATTTTCCTGTTCATCTTATTTATCTGGCGGGGGCTTAAAGTAGCCATTTCCTCCCCGGATTCTTTCGGTATCCTCCTGGCCACGGGAATTGTCGGCGGGATCGCCATTCAGGCCATCATCAATATTGGCGTAGTGACCAGCACCCTGCCCATCACCGGGATTACCCTGCCGTTTATCAGCTTTGGCGGCAGTTCGCTGGTCTTTACCCTGGCCGGAGTGGGGATCTTGCTTAATATCTCAAGATATAGTATACATAAATAAAAAACGGGGCATTGACAATGCGTTTTATTATTACCGGCGGGGGCACCGGCGGGCATATTTATCCCGCCCTGGCCATTGCCAGGGGCTTGCAGGAAAAATATCCGCAGGCCGAAATTTTATACATCGGGAAAGACGGAGGACCAGAGGCGGATCTGGTCCCGGCGGCGGGCTTTGCCTTCCAATCAATTCGCGTCCGGGGCCTGCAGCGCCGCCTGTCTTTGGCCAATGTGTCCGCCCTCTGGCAGGCCGGCGCCGCCTTTTTCCACGCCCGGCGAATTATCGCCGGCTTTCGGCCGCTGGCAGTCATCGGCACCGGGGGATACGTCTGCGGGCCGGTCCTGCTGGCGGCGGTTTTTTTAAAGGTGCCCGCGCTTATTCACGAGCAAAATGCCCTGCCGGGGGTAACCACCCGCCTGCTGGCGCGTCTGGTGAAGCTGACGGCGCTGACTTTTGCCGGTTCCGAGCAATATTTGCCGCGCGGCGCCCGGTTCAAAGTAACCGGCCTGCCGGTGCGGCCGGAGTTTTCACCGGGCCGGCGCGAAGAAGCCCGCAAGGCCCTGGATTTGCCCCCGGAGGGCTTTTTCATTCTCTCTTTCGGGGGCAGCCAGGGCGCCCGCACCATTAACCGGGCCATGCGGGAAGTAATCGAAAGGTTCCGCCACCGGAGGGACGTCCGTATTTTACACGTTACGGGCCCTGCTCAATACGAGGAATTCAGAAAAGGTTTTGCTTTGCCTGAAACTGGCAATACTACCATTAAACCTTATCTTTATGAAATGCCGCTGGCCCTTTCGGCCGCCGATCTGGTTGTCTGCCGGGCAGGCGCGGCCACCCTGGCCGAAATTACGGTGACCGGAACGCCGGCCATTCTGGTGCCGTACCCTTACGCAACCGGGAACCATCAGGAATTTAACGCGCGGGCCCTGGAGAGAGAAGGGGCGGCCATCGTGCTGAAAGATGAAGAGCTCACCGGAGAAAAGCTGGCTAATCAGATAGAGAAACTGTTGGCCGATCCCGGCCGCCTGGAGGCGATGGCCCGGGCCGGCCGGCGGCTGGGCCGCCCCCGGGCGCTGGCGGATATTTTGCAATGCATTGAAGAGTTGATGGAAGAACAAAAGGTACATAGGCATACAGGAACAAAGGGACAAAGGGAGAAGGGCGCAAGGGGGGAAAGGAAGAAAGGGACAAAGGGACAGGGGCGAAAAAATAGTCACTAAAATTGTCGATGCCAATCCCTAACCCCTGACCCCTAACCCCTAATTCCTGTCTTTATCGGACAGGCCTTTTGCCCCTGCCGGAACACCTTCTTGATTTACGGCATATTATAAGGTGTATTCACTTGCCGGGAGGTGCAGTAGAGGGTAAAGGGGCCTGGTCAAAAGTTTTTCTTCATGATCTTTTATCCGGCCACTTGAATTGAGGAGTTGAAAGTCATTGCTGGTGAGTATACCAAAGCAGGTCCATTTTATCGGGATCGGCGGCGCAGGCATGAGCGCCCTGGCCAAGATCCTGCTTACCCTGGGTTATCAGGTGAGCGGCTCAGATCTGGTGGCCACGCACGTTACGCAACGGCTCGAGGCCCTGGGTGGAAAATGTTATCTTGGTCACGATGCAAACAACCTTCAAGATGCCCGGCTGGTCGTTATTTCTTCGGCCATTAACGGCGATAACCCGGAGCTGGCAAAGGCCAGAGAAAAAGGGATTCCGGTAATCCACCGGGCGGAACTGCTGGCCTGGTTGATGAGCAGGCAGAAAGGGGTCGCCGTTGCCGGCGCCCACGGGAAAACCACCACCACTTCCATGCTGGCGCTGACCCTGGAAAGAAACGGCCTCGACCCCACCATTATCATCGGAGGTGAATTGAACGACATCGGCGGGAACGCGAAATTGGGGCGGGGCGAGTACGTGGTGGCCGAAAGCGACGAAAGCGACGGTTCCTTTTTGAAATTAAAGCCGCTGGCCGCAATTGTCACCAATATTGAGGACGATCACCTGGATCATTACGGCTCGCTGGAAAACATAAAAGCGGCCTTCCGGGCTTTTCTCGGCAGCCTGCCGGGGCACGGCAGGGCCGTGGTCTGCCTTGACGATCCGAATATCCGGGAGGTTGTCGCGGGTTTAAACGTTCCTTTGGTTACCTACGGCCTTGATCACCGGGCAGACTATACGCTCGGGGAAATAGTTTTGCAAGGGTGTCAGACCAGGGGGGAAGTTTATTACCGGGGAAGCCGCCTGGGGGTTCTGGAGCTTTTTGTGCCCGGGCGTCATAACCTTTTGAACGCCCTGGCGGTGGTGGCGCTGGCGCGCTGGCTGGGGCTGGAGTTTGCCGGGATTGCCGGGGCCCTCAAAGAGTTTCGGGGAGTGGGGAGGCGCTTTCAATTCATTGGCGAGGCCGGGGGAGTCCGGGTATTTGACGATTACGCCCACCATCCCACGGAAGTCAAGACTACCCTGCAGGCTGCCCGGACGCTAAAGCCCTCCCGGGTGGTGGCCTTTTTCCAACCCCACCGTTATACCCGGACGGCTTTGTTACATGAGCGGTTCGGCGAAGCTTTCCGGGATGCCGATTTAATTTTCATGACGGAAATCTACAGTGCCGGTGAACCTCCCATCGAGGGCGTCTCCACGCGCCTGATTATCGACGCCGTCGAAAAGCACGACGGACGGACGGTCGTTTATTTTCCGGGCCTCGACGAGGCAGTCCGGCACCTTGCCGATCTTGTTGGGCCGGGGGACCTGGTACTGACCCTGGGGGCGGGAAACATCTGGACGGCCGGGAAAAAGCTGCTGGCGCAACTGGAGAAAAGGCGCGCCGGAACATGACATGGAGAGAAATAGGGAAAGGATGGCGGAGGTGCGGGAAAAAAGCAGGCTCGCTCGTGAGCTGATGCGCCTTTTACCCGGCCAGGTGCGCCTGGACGAGCCGATGAAGCTGCATACCACCTGGCGGATCGGCGGTCCGGCCGACCTGTTTGTCGAACCGGACGGGGTGGCCGGCCTGGCCCAGGCGCTGGCTTTCGCCCGCCGGGAAAACCTTCCCGTGACGATTATCGGCAACGGCTCCAATTTGCTGGTCAAAGACGGCGGCATCCGCGGCCTGGTCGTGAAAATCGGCGGCGGCTTCCGCTGGTTAAACATTCAGGGCAGCCGGATCACCGCCGGAGCGGGAACCGGGCTCGCCCGTTTAACCGGGGCGGCAAAGGAGGCGGGGGTCGGCGGGTTTGAGTTTTTGGCCGGGATTCCGGGCACGGTCGGCGGTGCCGTGGTCATGAATGCGGGGGCGTTCGGAAAGGCGACCAGCGATCTCTGCGCAAGCGTGCAGCTGATGGATGAAACGGGCCGGCTTGCCGAGCGCCCGGGCGCCGCCCTTGGTTTTGGCTACCGCACGAGCAATTTACAGGGGAGCAAACTGATTGTCGTTGCCGCCGTTTTTCGGGGAACGTATCGTGAACCGCAGGCCATCCAGGCGGAAATGGAGGATCTTTTCAACCGGCGGAAAAAAACCCAGCCGCTCGGCTGTCCCAGCGCCGGGAGCGTTTTTCAGAATCCCCCCGGAATCAGCGCCGGCTTTTTAATCGAGCGCGCCGGCGGCAAAGGGATGCGCGCCGGGGACGCGGCGGTCTCGCCCGTTCACGCCAACTTCATCGTGAACCTGGGGAACGCGACCGCCCGCGACGTATTAAAGTTAATTGAACAGGTAAAGATCGCCGTCCGGGAGAAATATGCAATTGAACTGAAGCCGGAGGTGCAAATTATCGGCGAGGATTAGGCAAAGACGAAAGGTGTGTGGTGCGCCGTGGACAGGCTGATGATTTCAGGAAGGACTCGCTTGCAGGGAAAGGTGCGGGTGAACGGAAGCAAAAATGCCAGTCTGCCTATTTTAGCGGCCAGTATCTTGAGTCCCGGACAGAGCGTGATTAAAGATGTGCCCCGTTTGCAGGATATCACAACCATGGGTGACGTACTGTCTTCCCTGGGAGCGCGGGTTTTCCGCGACGGTCCGGATATTACGGTGGACACCACCAATATATATTCCGTGGAAGTAGAAGAAGCCCTGATGCGGAGGATGCGGGCCTCGAACCTGGTGCTGGGTCCTTTGGTGGGGCGTTTTCGGGAAGCAAAAATCTCTCAGCCGGGAGGGTGCAACATCGGCTCCCGGCCCATGAACCTCCATTTAAAAGGGCTGCGTGCTTTAGGGGTGGAAATAAACGAGGAATTCGGCTATATCTCCGCCCGGGCCGGCAGGCTGACGGGCGCCGAGATTCAGCTGGACTTTCCCAGCGTGGGGGCGACGGAAAATATCATGATGGCCGCCGTTTACGCCGGGGGCGTGACAGTGATCAGGAACGCCGCCCGGGAGCCGGAAGTGGTTGATCTCCAGAATTTTCTAAATTGCCTGGGGGCCAGGATCACCGGGGCCGGAACGGATATCATCAGAATCGAGGGCGTTCGTGAGCTGCACCCCGCGGTGCACCAGGTCATCCCGGACCGGATCGAGGCGGGCACCTACATGATTGCGGCGGCGATTACGGGCGGGGATTTGACGATTGTCAACGTGATCCCTGAACACCTGCGCGCGCTGATGGCGAAGCTGGCCGAAGCCGGGGCGGAGATCGAAACGGGCGACGATTACGTCCGCGTCCGGGGCCCCCAGAGGCTGCAAGCCGTAGATGTAAAAACCATGCCTTACCCGGGTTTTCCCACCGATCTGCAGCCGCAGATGATGGCCCTGCTGACTTTGGCGGAAGGGACCGGCATAATTACGGAAACGATTTTCGAGAACCGGTTCAAACACGTCAGCGAACTGCGGCGGATGGGGGCGGAAATCAAGGTGGAGGGCCAGACGGCCATTATTAAAGGGAAAAAGAAACTCTCCGGGGCGCCGGTGGAAGCCAGCGACCTGCGCGCCGGGGCGGCCCTGGTGCTGGCCGGCATGGCAGCCGAAAACGGCACCATCGTCGAAGGGGTGGAACATATCGACCGCGGCTACGAACGCATCGAACAAAAGTATAACGCTCTGGGAGCAAGGATAACGAGAATCAGGAGTTAAGAATCAGGAAGGAAGTAGACCCCCATGCCGCTTTTTTCGCGGCACCAGCCACATTCAGTCGCCGGTCGTCGGACGTCAGGCGTCAGAAACAATGCGTGAAACATAAACTTTCTGAAGGCAGTCTTCCAATGTCCGACATCTGACGACTGACGACCGATATGGCCGGCGCCTTAAGCATATATCGCTCCTGGCAAATCGAACGGCGGGCCGCCCTCGGCGCTCAGCTTAGAAATTTGTTTTCTGTCAATTGGGGTTTAATTTAAGTTTGATCCATTAAACATACAACTAAACATGCAACTCCACGCAAAGGCTGAGTGCCGGGCGTTCTCTATTGGTGCCACGAAAGTGGCATGGAGGTTTAATTTCTAATTTCTGTCCCCCCAACCCTGATCCCATTGGACAAGCATTTAACTAACTGATATAATATAAAGGGATTATGGATAAAAATGGCTGCGGTAATGGCGGCTTAAACAGGGAACAATATGGGCAGACGGAAGTTAAATTTCGGCGAAACAATTTTTTTTATTTTACTTATCGTGCTGGCGGCATATGTACTTTTTGTTTCGCCTTTATTTACCATCCGGGAAATTGCGGTCACGGGTTGCCGGGAATTGACTCCGGAAATAATTATCAGCTATTCAGGCCTAACTACGGGCACCAATATCTTTAAGGTTAATTTGGGCCAGGCCGCGGCCGGGATTAAGCTGTTGCCGGCGGTCAGGGAAGTGCACCTCGACCGGGATTTTCCCGGCCGGATCAACATCAAAATTGTCGAAAGAAAACCAGTCGCGCTGCTGCCGGCAAAAGACGGTTTTATTGCCGTTGATGAAGACGGCGTTTATCTGCGCAAGGCGCGCATCGGCGAAGAGGGTCTGCCGGTGGTCACCGGCTTGACTTTCGATCTTCCGCCGCCCGGCCAGCCCGTCCAAAACGATCGCCTGCCTGTTGTTCTGGAAGTGATCGGGAACCTCCCCGCCGGTCTGGTGGACGAGTTGTCGGAAATCAGCCTGGAACAAAACGACCGGGTTGTTTTGTATACCCTCCAGGGAACCCGGTGCAGTCTGGGCGAGTCCGAAAATGTACCCAAAAAGGGTGCACTTTTGGTGCAAATCTTGAAAGAACTGAAAGGCAAACAGATCGAATACATTGATCTTTCCCAGCCGGGAATGCCGGTCGTAAAATTTAAAACTGTCCAGGGTTGAACAGGCAAAAAGGTGCAGAAGTGCAGGGGGGTGTTGCTGTGCAGGTAAGCAGCCGGCTGAAAAGCTATCATCTGGCCCTGTTTTTGGCAGGGCTCGCCATCAGTCTTCTGTTGACCTTTCAATTCCGGATCACCAGGGATGTGGAAAAATCTCCCGCCGTGCAGCAAAAGCAGGCCCTGGTCGAGCAGGTAAACCAGGCACGGCAGGAGCGCGACGCTTTAAAAAAACGGGTCGGCGACTTGCGCGCGCAGCTGGACCGGCTCGCCGCCGGCGCGCAGCTGGGCCCCCTCAAGGAGGAACTGGACAAGGCGCGCATCGAGGCCGGCCTGATGGCCGTTTCCGGGCCGGGGGTGGAAGTGACCCTGAACGACAGCAATGTGGTTGTCCAGCCCGGCGAAAACCCCAATTTATATGTTTTGCACGATGAAGATGTTTTGAACGTGCTCAACGAGCTGAAGGCCGCCGGGGCGGAAGCGCTGGCCATTAACGGTCAGCGGCTGCTGGCCACCAGCGAGATTCGCTGCGTCGGCCCGACGATCCTGACGAATAAAAGCTACCGGCTTACCCCGCCCTTTGTCATCGCCGCCATTGGGAACCAGGATAATCTGATCAATTCCCTGCAAATGCGGGGAGGCATTATCGACCAGCTGAAATTCTGGGGGATTCAGGTAACGGTGCGGCGGGTCGACAACTTAACGATCCCGGCCTACACCGGAAGCATCCGGTTTGATTACGCCCGGCCGGTGACCGGGGCGGCGGAGCCCGTACCGGCGGGAGCGCAAGAGACCCCGCGCGAAGAATAAGATGCTGAGTTCGGCCTTAACCCAATTCCTATTCCAAAGGGGAACAGCGCATGAAATGGCCCATGTACATTTCCGTGACCCTCGTCGCCCTGATCACGGGGCTGCTGCTGACCTTTCAGTTCCGGGTCTCCAGCCGGATTGAGCAGGGGGTGCCCGCCGGGAGGGCCCAGGAGCTGGTCACGGAACTGCACCAGCTGGATACGGAAAAGACCCGCTTGCAAAGCGAAGTCAGCGATTTGGAGGCGAAACTCTCCCAGGCGACCAGGGGGCAGCAGCAGGCGCAGGCGGCGATGCAAGGGGAACTGGAGAAGGCGAAAATTGCCGCCGGCCTGACGGCGGTTAGCGGGCCCGGAGTCGAGATTATCCTGGAGAACCCGCCTTTGCTCCGGCAAACCGGCCGGCCGGCAAGTTTATTTGTAATCCGCGACGAAGATTTGCTGCGCATCGTGAATGAATTGCGCGCCGCCGGGGCGGAAGCCATTTCCATCAACGGGCAAAGAATTGTAGCCACCAGCGAAATCCGTTTTGCCGCTCCCTTTATCAACATCAACCTGACCAGGGTGGTTCCCCCGTACCACGTGCTGGCCATCGGCAGGGCCGATGCCCTGCAGGCCGCGTTAAGCATCCCGGGCGGGGTGGCCGAGACCTTGAAAGATCTGGGCGTCCGGGTGGACATTCAGCCCCACGATAAACTGACCGTCCCCGCCTATACCGGCGCCCGTCAGCATACGTACGCAAAACCAGTGCAAAGCAGGTGAAGTGAGATTATGTGGTTGGGATTCTGGCTGGCAATATTTGGACTGGCCCTGGGCGTGTTGATTGGCTTAAATATTCCGTTGCTTCTTCCCGGCGCTTACGCCAAGTACCTCTCGGTGGCTGCTTTGGCCGCCCTGGATTCGATTTTCGGGGGGATCCGGGCCGGGATGGAGGATACCTTTGACAACACCATTTTCCTCACCGGCTTCTTTAGTAACGCACTTTTAGCCGCCGGCCTGGCTTTTGCCGGGGAACGCCTGGGGATCGACCTTTACCTGGCGGCGGTGGTTGCCTTCGGCGTTCGTTTATTTCAAAACCTGGCCATTATCCGGCGCCATCTGTTGAAGAAGTAAAAAGAAAATTATCCCGGAAATGGAAAGAAGGCCGGTTTTGAAAATTTATTGGCGGAAAAAAAGGGGAAACTAACCTTTTGTTGAATATTTTAAAGCAACTGATTGATTGCTTCGCCGGTTTGCTAAAAAATTGGGTAATCCAGGTGGTTTTTATCAACAATGGGGGGAGTTTTTCGTGCTCGACTTTGAACTGGAAACCGATCAGTTTGCCAGCATTAAAGTAATCGGCGTTGGCGGCGGCGGGAATAATGCCGTGAACCGGATGATCCAGGCCGGGTTAAGGGGCGTGGAGTTTATTGCCGTCAATACTGATGCCCAGGCCTTGCAGCTGGTCCAAAGCAACCTGAAAATTCAGATCGGCGCCAAGTTAACGAAGGGGCTCGGCTCCGGCGGCATCCCGGAAATCGGCCAGAAGGCCGCGGAAGAAAGCCGGGACGAAATTCTGCAGGCTTTAAAAGGGGCGGACATGGTTTTCGTGACGGCCGGGATGGGCGGGGGAACCGGCACCGGGGGGGCGCCCGTGGTGGCGGAAGTGGCGAAGGAGGTAGGCGCTTTAACGGTCGGCGTGGTCACCAGGCCCTTTACTTTTGAAGGCCGCAAGCGCATGAACCAGGCGGAGATGGGTATTCAAAACCTGCGGGGCAAGGTGGATACCTTAATTACCATCCCGAACGACCGCTTACTGCAGGTAATTGATAAGCATACTTCCATTATCGAGGCGTTTCGCATCGCCGACGACGTGCTGCGCCAGGGGGTGCAGGGCATCTCGGATTTAATTGCCGTCCCCGGGCTGATTAACCTGGATTTTGCCGACGTGAAAACGATCATGAAGGATACGGGTTCGGCTTTAATGGGTATCGGCGTGGCCAGCGGCGAAGGCCGGGCCACGGAAGCGGCCAAACTGGCCATTTCCAGCCCCCTGCTGGAAACATCCATTGATGGGGCCAAAGGCGTTTTGCTCAACATTACCGGCGGAACCTCCCTGGGGTTGTTCGAAGTGAACGAGGCCGCGGAGATCATCGCCCAGGCCGCCGATCCCGAAGCCAATATCATCTTCGGAGCGGTAATAGACGAAACGATGGAAGAGATGGTCCGGGTGACCGTAATTGCCACGGGGTTTGACCAGCGGACGGTCAAAAAGGAACGCCCCAAGACAGAGCTGGAGATCAAATCCTTCAGCAGCCACGACGAACTGGATATTCCCGCTTTTTTGCGGCGCCGGTAGAAAAGACAGGAATCAGGGATTAGGGGTTAGGGGGTTGGGAAGAATCAGGAATAGGGGAATGGAAGCGGGGAAGAACGTACCCCGTTTCTATGTTTTTTCGGCCTTTTCTCTCCTGGAAATACCAGGCACAAAGTAAAATAATCTCAAGCAAGTAGGGACGGTTCTTACTTGCTTATTTTTTCCCGCGCGAGGCGCGGGTGGAGTGGGTATTTCGCGTTCATCGGTACCTCTGCCGGGAACCCCTCATTTTGGGGACTTCTTAGCGAAAAACCGCGGAAAGAAAATTTAAAGACATACCATAGTATGACAAAAATAGCATATAATAACAGGCTATAATTAATGTAGACATTTGCAGCGTTGTCATAAGGGTATTCAACCGGCCATATATATTGTAGGGGGACTTTCTCGACGGCAATCTATCGGGGTTGGGCGCCATGGCGGGGTACGTTGTTTACGTCGATCAAGTTTTTTTAGGCAACCTGCTCATGAATTACCTTATCTTGTGGTCGGCGGGCCGCCTGAGCAACGCGCGCTCCTCATTTTTCCGGCTGGCGCTGGCCGCCGGTCTGGGCAGCTTTTATTCTTTACTGGCTTTCCTGCCGGGAACAGGTTTATTGTTCAGTCTTTCCGGTAAATTGCTTTTTTCTCTGCTGATGGTGCTGGCTGCCTTCGCCCCCCTTTCCTGGCGCACCCTGGCGGCCTGCGCGGGTTTTTTTTACCTTTCCTCCTTCGCGCTGGGCGGCATGGTGCTGGGGTTTACTTATCTCCTGCATACAAATGCGGGGTTTTTCAGGGAAATGAAGGAGATCCCGGCCGTGATCGGCCGCCATTTCTGGTCGGGGGTTCTGCTTTCCCTGCTTTTCGGTTGGACAGCTTATCGCCTGGGACACCGGCTGCTCGAAAGGCGCCTGACCAGGCGGCGGTTTAAGATTGCCATCTCTTTTTTCGGCCGGCGGGTGGAGGTGGACGCCCTGGTAGATACGGGGAACAGCCTGGTTGATCCTTTAAGCGGCGACCCGGTGATCGTCGTGGAGTACGAGGCGCTGAAAACGGTTTTGCCGCCGGAGATCCGGAAGTCTTTTGAGGAAAAACCTGATTACGCCCGGTTGCTTGCCGAATTGGCCAACACGCCGTGGGCGGCGCGCTTGCGGGTCATCCCTTTCCAGTCGCTGGGCCAGCAGCACGGGCTGATGGCCGGCCTCCGCCCCGATGCGGTGGAGATCGAGCAGGGCTCGAAAAAAATCACCGCCGAAAAAGTGATCGTGGGGATTTACCACCACCGCTTACATTCCGGCGAAAATTACCAGGCGCTCCTCCACCCGGCTTTATTGGAAGCAGCGTAAAAACATCCGACGTCCGACGATAATCGACGACCAGTCAGGGGGTTTTATGCATGCTTAAAATCTGGCGAATAAAAATCATTCTGCGTCTTTATACCCTGAAGGTGCTGGGCCGCTTGGGCTATTACCCGGAAATTCATTACGTCGGCAGCAGCGAAGCCCTCCCGCCGCCCCTTTCCAACGACGAAGAATGTTATTTAATTGATCAGCTGGAGGCCGGGGATGGTGCCGTGCGGACTGTTTTGATCGAAAGAAACCTGCGGCTGGTGGTCTATATCGCCCGCAAGTTTGAAAACACGGGGGTGGGGATCGAAGACCTGGTCTCAATTGGCACCATCGGCTTGATTAAAGCAGTCAATACCTTCGACCCCGCGAAAAAGATCAAATTGGCCACTTATGCTTCCCGGTGCATTGAAAACGAAATTTTAATGTACCTGCGCCGGAACAGCAAAACCCGCTCCGAAGTTTCCTTTGATGAGCCCCTCAACACCGACTGGGACGGCAACGAGCTGCTGTTGTCCGACGTCCTGGGGACGGACAACGACGTGACCTATAAATACATCGAAGAAGAAGTGGATAAAAAGCTCCTCTACGTGGCCCTGCAAAAACTGAGCGGCCGGGAACGGCTCATCATGGAGTTGCGGTTTGGCTTAAAAACCGGGGTGGAAAAAACGCAAAAAGAAGTGGCCGACCTGCTGGGCATTTCCCAGTCCTACATCTCGCGCCTGGAAAAGCGGATCATTAAGCGGCTGAAGAGGGAAATTCACCGGATGGAGTGAGGAAGTCAGAAGGCACAAAGGCACAAAGCAGAGGCATATAGGCACAAAGGTAACAGGAAAAAAGCGCGGAGAGAGGTAAGTTTTTAAGTGAAACCGCCTGACTTATACCCCTGGGAGATGCCATTATATCCCCGGCGAACGATTTGCAACAGGAAAGGCGCAAGGGGGAGGAAGGAAGTGATTTCCCGCTTGCGCCTTTAGCTTTTGTTTATGTATAAAGTGTTTGTGCGGGGGCAATAATGAGATTACGGCAAGCCGGCAGGCGCATCTACGGGAAGGTGGAGGTAGTTCCATGCTCGTGAACAAGGTGGAGATTTGCGGCGTCAACACATCCAAACTCCCCGTCCTCACCAACGCGCAAATGCGCAAACTCTTCCAGGCCTTGAAAAAAGGCGATACCTCCGCCCGCACGCAGTTAATCAACGGCAACCTGCGCCTCGTTTTAAGCGTCATCCAGCGCTTCGCCAACCGCGGCGAGTACGTGGACGACCTGTTTCAGGTGGGCTGCATCGGCTTGATGAAAGCCATCGATAACTTCGACCTCGCCCAAAACGTCAAATTTTCCACTTACGCCGTTCCTATGATTATCGGCGAAATCCGCCGCTACCTGCGCGACAACAACCCCTTGCGCGTCAGCCGCTCTCTGCGGGACATGGCTTACAAGGCCCTTCAGGTCCGGGAGGCCCTGATCAATAAATATTCCCGGGAACCGTCCATGAATGAGATTGCCCGGGAACTTAACCTTCCCCGGGAAGAAATTGTTTTTGCCCTGGACGCCATCCAGGACCCGGTATCTTTGTTTGAGCCGATCTACCACGACGGCGGGGACCCCATTTTCGTCATGGACCAGGTCAGCGACGAGAAAAACCACGACCAGCGCTGGCTGGAGGACATCGCCATTAAAGACGCCCTGAACAAGTTGAGCGAACGGGAAAGGCTCATCCTGACTTTGCGCTTTTACGAGGGGAAAACCCAGATGGAGGTGGCAGAGGAAATCGGCATTTCCCAGGCCCAGGTCTCCCGGCTGGAAAAGGCGGCCCTGGCCCACATGCGCAAGTATTTGTGATTTTAGTCCTGACTATCTTTTTTAATGAGGAATTGCAGGAAATTGGCAGGATAATTATCGCGGGTAAATTAATCCACTCTTTTGTCTATGGGTTTTTTAAGGTTTCGTTGTGTTCTCCGCAGTTTCTCAAAATAATTAAATCTTTTTCCCGTTGAAATGTGATGCGCAAAGACATTGTAACGCTGGCTTCCCAGATTCCCTTTGTGCCCTGAACCCGCTTGACCCTTAAAGAGGGATGGCGCATATTTTCCGCCAGCAGGCACAGCGCCTTTTGAACGGCTTTTTGCTGCTCGGGACTCAACTGCCTGTACATGCGCTTGAATCGCTCGGTCCTTTGGAATTTCATTGATCCAGTTCCTCCAGGAGGTCGTCTACGCGATCGAACGTTTTCACCCTCCCGGCCGCGATGTCTTCGTCTGCTTCTTTTTCGCCGGCCTGCCACTCCCTGGTCCAAAACCAGGCCTGCTCTGCCGGAATAAGCTTCATTGGAACAAGAACGATCTTGCTATCCTCCACCTGGACCTGAAATATGTCGCCGTCGTTAAGCGGCATGTGTTCTTTTAACAGCCCCAGGCTGATCACCCCGCGCTTTTGGACCATCACGTTGCCGATTACTTTCCCCATTGCTCACCCTCCTCTCCGTTTAAAATTCCAGTAAAACAGTTTTACTGTAAATAACGTTTGCAATGTTTCTGTCCTACTGTAATTATAAAAGGAAAAAGAAATACCTGTCAACCTTCCTTTTTATCTCTGGTCCGCCTTCCCCGTCGCCGGTCGAGGGGGGAGGCCAGCTGGTACTTTTGAATTTTCCGGACCACCGTGGACTGGTTGATAGCCAGCGCGTCGGCGACCCTGTAGGTGTTTTTCAGGCGGGCGTAGGCCATGGCAACCAGCTGCTTTTCCAGTTCCTCCATGGCATCTTTCAAGGGACAGATATCCAGCACGTAAACCCGGTTGGGGGAGCGGCTTTTTCCTTCAAAGATGTATTCCGGCAGGTGGCCGACGCCGATCTCGCTCCCCTCCGTGGTCACCAAAAGCCTTTCCACCAGGTTCTCCAGCTCCCGGACGTTGCCCGGCCAGTGGTAGTTTTTCAAGATTTCCAGGGCCTCGGCAGAAAATTTCTTGCCCGTTTCGTACCTGGCGTTCAGCTGGCCCAAAAAGTGCTCGATGAGCGCCGGGATATCCTCCTGGCGGTACCGCAGGGGCGGGATGATGATCGGGATCACGTTGAGGCGGTAATACAGGTCTTCACGGAAGGACCCTTCCGCCACCATCCGCTGGATGTCCCGGTTCGTAGCGGCGACGAAGCGGATGTCCACGTCGATGTATTTATTCCCCCCGACCCGGATTAACTTTTTCTCCTGGATCACCTGGAGGAGTTTAACCTGCAGGCTCAAAGGGAGGTCAGTGATCTCGTCGAGGAAGACGGTGCCGCCGTTGGCGAGTTCTAAAAGCCCTTTTTTGCCTTCCTTGCGCGCCCCGGTGAACGCCCCGCCCTCGTAGCCGAACAGTTCCGATTCCAGAAGCTGTTCCGGAATGGCGCCGCAGTTAATCGTGATAAAGGGTCCGCCGGCCCGTTTGCTCAGTTTATGCAGCCGCGAGGCGACGACCCCTTTTCCGACGCCCGATTCCCCCATGATCAACACCGTCGAATCCACCTGGGCGACCTTGTCCACCATTTCCAGCACCCGTTTCATCTGGGGGCTCCGGGCAATGACCTCGCGGCTCTGGATTTTTTCCCGGCTCAATTTCAGCAGTTGCTGACGGTAGCTTTCCACCAGCTGCTCGGTGTCTTCCAACTGCTTGCGCAGGTTTAAGAGCTCGGAAATGTCCCGGGAGTTGACCACCACCCGGATGATTTCCCCGTTTTCGTTGAAGATCGGGTTGCCGGTGACGATCAAATGTTTCCCGCTCTTTGTCTTCTGGGTAATGGTCACCCGTTTCCTTTCCTGGAAAACCAGCCGGGTGACGGAGGGGGTGAAGTACCCTTCCTTCTCCAGTTCAATGACGTTTTTGCCGATCATTTCCTCCACCGGCACCCCGTAATAAGTCTCCCCCACCTTGTTGATACGCCTGGCAACTCCGTTGCCGTCGATGACGAAAATTTCGTCGTAGGAAGAGTTAAATATATCTTCCAGTTCACTGATCATTTCTTTTTGCTCGTTTAATTCGCGCCAGTAAAACTCCCAATCGGAAATATCGATTAAAATGCAGATCATATTTATTTCGTCTTGATTTAGTTTTACCTTTTGCCCGACCAAGGTTTTTCCGCCCAGACCGATCCTGTAAAGACCGGCCTTGTCTTCCCGAAAAAGATAATCAGCAAGGGAGGTCTGCTTAATTAACGGTAAAAACCCACCTTCATTATGTTTTGAAGGATCGATTTCCAAAAGATTGGCAGCAGACTTGTTAATTGCCACTACCTCGTTTTTTTTGTTGAAGACAATTATTCCTACCGGCAGCGAGTCGCATATTTTTTCCCCCAACAACTGGCCCACCTCGCAGCATATTATAACATATCAAACCGGGGAGCGATGCACTCTTTATTTTCTCCCGGCGTTTGCTAACGGCCGCCTAAATAGGCTTTTTTAACTTCCGGATCAGCCAGGAGATCGCTTGCTTTACCGCTTTTCACAATTCGCCCCGTTTCCAGGATGTAGGCGCGGTGGGCGGTGCGCAGGGCCATCATGGCGTTTTGTTCCACCAGTAAAATGGTTTTCCCCAACTGATTGATCTCCCGGAGCACTTTGAAGATTTCCCGGACGACCACGGGGGCAAGACCCATGGAAGGCTCATCCAAAAGCAGGGTGTCGGCTCCGGTCATCAGGGCCCTGCCGATGGCCAGCATTTGCTGCTCTCCTCCCGAAAGGCTGGCCGCGATCTGTTTTTTTCGTTCGGCGAGGCGGGGAAACAAATTGAAAACCCGCTGGAGGTCGTTTTTGATCCCGTTGTTTTTGCGGGTGCAGGTGGCCACCAAAAGGTTTTCTTCGACCGATAGCTTGGCGAAGATGCCGCGCCCTTCCGGCACGTGGGACATGCCCTGCCGGGCGATCAGGTAGGAAGGGAGGCGGGTGATCTCCAGGCCCTTAAACCAGATCCGGCCGGCCTGAGGACGCACCATTCCGGAAATTGCCCTCAAGGTGCTGGATTTGCCGGCGCCGTTGGCGCCGATCAGGGTTACAATTTCTCCTTCGGCCACGGTAAAGGAAATACCCTGCAACGCCTTGATGCCGCCATAAGCCACCTCCAGGTTTTCCACGGCGATTGCCCTGTTCAATCAATCCACCTCCTCTTCGCCCAGGTAAGCTTTGATCACTACCGGATTGCTTTGCACTTCCGGCGGTTTCCCTTCCGCGATGATTTCGCCGAAATTCATCACCGTAATGAAATCGCAAAGCTCTTCAACCAGGCGCATCTGGTGTTCGATTAAAATGATGGTAAGTCCGAACCTGGTTTTTATTTCCCGGATCAGGCCGGCCAGATTGAGTACTTCCCGAGGGTTCATCCCGGCGGCGGGTTCGTCCAGCAGCAGAAGTTTTGGGTTGGTGGCCAGGGCGCGGGCAATTTCCAGTTTTCTCTGCATCCCGTAGGGCAGGTTGCCGGCCTTTTCGCCTGCGCGGCCGCCAAGGCCGAAAAGATCTAATAAAGTGTTTATTTTTTCACCCAGGCCGTTGTTTGTTCTTATTTTAAAGAGTCCCCGCCGGAAACCCTGGCTTTGGTGCTGCAGCTGGCCCACCTGGATATTTTCGACGACCGTAAGATCGTTAAATAAACGCAGGTTTTGAAACGTCCGGGCGATCCCCAGGCGGGAAATTTCGTACGGTTTTTTGCCTGCCAGGCTGACGCCCTGGAAAAAGATTTCCCCGCTGTCCGGCCGGTACAGGCCCGTAATCAGGTTAAAGAGAGTGGTTTTTCCGGCTCCGTTGGGACCGATTATGCCGTAGATCCTGCCGGGTTCCACCTTCAGGTGAAAATTGGAAACGGCTCTTAAACCCCCGAAGGAAAGGTTCAAGGCCCTGATTTCCATCATTAACTCCATCGTCAGGAGCCTCCTTGTGCTCGCGCTTTGTTTCGGGCAATTTCTCCGGCGGGTGCGCGTCCGAAGTGCCGCCCGCCCGGACGGAATTTTTTGGCGCGCCCCAGGCTGATTAACCCCTCCGGCAAGAAGAGGATGACCAGGCAGATGGCGACCCCCAGAATAACCAGGTAGACAGAGCTGTCGCCCCAGGCGACCCACAGAATTCTGTTTCCTATATACAGTACAATAGCGCCGATGGTCGGGCCGAGAAGGGTGCCGATTCCACCCAGCAGCACCATGATGACCATTTGATCGGCAATCAGCGGCCCCAAAACGCTGTCCGGATGAATATAGGTGATCCAGTAGGCGTAGGCACCCCCGATTATTCCCGGAAACAGGGCACTTAAGGCAAAAACCTGAATTTTTATCCAGACGGTGTCCAGACCCAAAGTCTGCGCGGCGGTTTCTTCTTCCCGCACTGCCTTTACTTTTAAACCGAAGTTGCTTTTTTCAAAAACAAGATAGGAGAAGAGAAAGACCAGCAGGGCTAGCCCGAGCATGAGAAAGTAAAAAAAGGTTTCGTTGAGAAAGGCGGGTAATCTTAATCCATAGGGTCCGCCGGTCACCTTCAAGACCAGCACCAGTTGGCGCATCATTTCCGCAAAGGCCCAGGTGCCGATGGCAAAATAAGCCCCGCTGAGCCTTAGGGTCGGGTAGCCGATCAAGGCGGCGAACAGATAGGTAAAAAGACCGGCGGCGAGCATGGCGGGGAAAAAGGGCACGTTCAGGTGGGACATCAAAAGGCCGGTGATATATGCCCCAACCCCGAAAAATGCTCCGTGTCCGAAGCTGATGTAACCCATGTACCCACCGATCATGTTCCAGCTTAAAGCCAGGCCGATCCACATAAAAACGCCGGTGGCAATGCGCAGCCAGAAGGAAGAGATAAAAAACGGGACCAGACATAAAACAAGAAAAAAACAAAAAAGCAAAACCAGCTGTGGACCGCGATTAAATTTTAATTGCAAACGAATCTCTCCTTTCACCAGCCTTTGCCGAGAATGCCTTTAGGAAAGAAAAGCAGGATCAGGTACAACACAAAGAAAAGAATGAGAAAAACGTAGGCTCCGCCCAGATAGACGGTAACGAAACTGGCGATCATGCCCAGCAGCAAGCCGGCGGCGATTGCCCCGGAAAAAGACCCCAACCCGCCGGCGACAACGACGAAAAAGGCAAAGGCGGTATAGCGCACGCCCATTTCGGGAAAAACGGAAAAAATGGAGCCGATAAAGATTCCGGACATACCGGTAAGGCCGGCATAAAGAGCGTAAACCAGTCGCGCCAGGCGATGGGAATCAATACCCATCAGGCCGGCGACCGCCCTGTTTTCAGCGGCGGCGCGGATGGCCATGCCGGTTTTGGTTTTATACAGGAAAACCATGAATAACACGGTGACGATCAGGGCAAACAGGGTAGCGCCGACGCGCAGGGCGGGTAAAGTGACGCCAAAGATCGTCACGCTCTTTTCCGATAGAAAGGTCACCAGGTTGCGGTTGTTAAAGCCCCACAGAGTCAGCGCCGAGCCCCGGAAAAAGGTGGACAGGCCGAAAGTGAAAGCCAGCGCCATGAGCGCCGCGCTGCGGTGCTTGATATTGATCACTTTTTGCAGGACGGGTTGAAACAGGTAACCAATCAGTCCAAAAAGCAATATTACCAGGGGGAGGAGAAGCAGGGGGTCAATGTGCAAGAAATGATTGAACCAGAAGGCGGTAAACGCTCCCAGCATGACCCATTCACCCACGGCAAAGTCGATGATGTCCATCACGCCGAAGGCAAGGGAAAAACCTACGGCAATGGTGATAAAGATCCCGCCGATTAAAATCCCGTTGACCAAAGTCTGAACAAATAAATCCATCTTGCGACACCTTTCTTTCCGGTTTTTGGGGAAACCGGCGGAATTACGTGCCGGTTTCCCCAAAAGAAAACCAGCCTTCTTTTTAATTAAGGGGGGTTGAACATTCCGGCCGTTACCGGGCGCTAAGGGGCGGCACCGGGTAAACGGGGTCCTTTGCCCTGACGTCCTTCGGGCCAACGATGACCTGTTCGCCGTTCATCAGCTGAATAGTCAGCGGCTTTAAGCCCGTGTTGTTATGGTACCAGTTGCCTTCCGTGGCAAACTTAATGGGTCCGTAGAAAGTGTCGACCTGGATTTCTTCCAGAGCCTGGACCAGCTTATCCCTTTCTTCCTCGGAGAGGGGCGGGGTAGCGCCGATCTTCGCCAGGGCGGCGGCGAATATTTCGCCGGTGGCCGAACAGGCTGCTTCCGTATAATCAGGCGTGCTTCCCCAGCGATTTTTGGAAAGCTGGACATAATCTTTGGTGGAGCCGAAAAGTTCGTCTTTGTAATTGACGTCGGGCGTCCAGACGGCTGCCCCCATTACAAAGTCGGAATCTTTACCCAGGTTTTTGATAAAGTCGGGCGTAGTGATTCCGTAATGCATGAGGAAGACTTTCGGCATAAAACCCAGGGATTTACAGGCCTTAACTACTTCCATGTGTTCTTTTTCGTGGCCGCCGACGGCCAGAATGTCGGGGGCGAGCCCTTTAATGGCGCTGATTAACGGGGTGAAGTCCGTGCCCGCCGGCACGATGTCGTACTTGACAACTTGAATGCCTTCTTTTTCGGCGGCAGCTTTAAACGCGTCCGCAACGGCCTTGGAGAAGGGGTCGTTGACGCCGATGATGGCAATTGACTTGGGCGCCGGCTGAACATCTTTGGCCAGGGTGCTGATCGGGGAGCTGCCCGTAAGGTCGACGGCCGGAATGGTTCCGAAGGTATATTTAAACTTTTGTTTCCAGATCAGGGGCGATTCAGCCGAGCCGGTGATCATCGGGATCTTGTATTTTTCCAGGATCGGTGCTACCGCCATGGTTACCCCGCTGGTGTAGGGGCCTAAAATGAAATCTACCTTTTCCGAGGTAATCATGCGCTGGACGGCATCCGCCCCCGCGGTGGGGTCGCTCTGGTCGTCGGCGTAAACCAGCTTCACCTGGTAGCTTTTATCGCCAATTTTGATGCCGCCCTTGGCGTTGACGGTTTCCGCCCAAAGGTCGTAGCCGCGGCGGGTGACGTTGCCGCCGTAAACTTCGGGGCCGGACAAAGAAGTGATGACGCCGACTTTGAAATAATCGCGTGCTTCCCCCGCTTCTTTTTGGCCTTTCGCGCCCGCCCCGCAGCCGGCCAGGACGGCGGTCAGGACAAAGACGATGGCGGTGATCAAACTGATTTTAATTAATGGCGGTTTTTTCAACAACTTTAGATACCTCCTTCAGAATTAAGAATTAGGAATCAGGAATGGGGAGCTGGTGGTGTCTTCTTCCTGGTCATCACAAGTTTCAACCTGAGGCGGAGTCATCATGACTTTAAAATTCAGGTTGGATTTCAGGAATCAGATAATGACCACCAAAACCCGTTCTGGAATGATAAATCTTAAATCCCTTGCCACCCCCCTCTATTGTCTTTATTTTGATTTTCTTCCAGCCTGCCTTCTTCATTCCATCCTCTCAGGGCGTAATATTCCTGCAGCATATGCGCCAGTTCGGCTTCGGTGAGAGAAGCTCCGCTTTCCGGCAGGGGCTCTTGATGCAGCCGCCGGGGCAGGGCGTCGCTTTCCCGGCCGAGACCCGCGCGCAGGTTGAAGAGATGGGTGAGGGTGATTATTTCGTTGGCCGTCCGGCGCAGTTCCGCCACGGAATAATCCCACCCGGTGACGGCCTTGATCAGGGTCTGCAGTTCCGGCCACTGGAGCATGTCCCGGTAAAAGACGCAGTTGATGAGGGTGTTGAAGATGGTCAGGCGGTCTTCGAGTTCGATGTAAAGGGCGGCCTTGCCTTCGACGGCGTCAGGCGGGATTATCCCCGCCAATTCGGGCTTGTAGAAGGTGGCCCGCAGGTGGCAGGCGCCGCGCGCGGAAGTGGCGTACCCCAGGCCCATTCCTTTTAAGACACGAGGGTCGTAGCCCGCCGGTTCCAACCCCTTCACGTGAACGGCGACGTCTTCTAAGCCCAGGGCCCGGGCCGCCCGGACGATGCCGTCGGCCAGAACCGCCCCGGGACCTCTCCGGAAGGCCATCTCTTCCAGGAGGCGGGCTGCTCCGGCGGCGTCGCCGTAAGCGGGAAATTGCGGCGCCAGTCCCCTTTCCCGGGCTTCCATGGCCAGGGCCACCAGGTTGCCGGCGGAAATGGTGTCCATGCCCAGGCGGTCGCAGAGATCGTTTAAATGGACAATCTCTTCGAGCCGGTCGATACAGCAAAGCCCGCCGAAGGAGTAAATGGTTTCGTATTCCGGGCCTTCGACGGTCAATCCCGCGTGGGGCCCCGCTTTGATGGTAGTCAGTTTTCCGCAGGCTAAAAAGCAGTTCGGACACGATCTGACCTTTACTTCCAGGTTGGGGTGGGTAATCAGGGCTTCTCCGCTAATTTTTTCCCAGCCTTCGAGGACGCCCCGCGACCAGTAGCGGGTGGGGAAGGCCTGCGCTGTGTTCAGCAGGGCGACCATCTGGGGGGTGCCGTATTTGCGGTAATTTTTGACGGCAGGAAGGTCTTTGCTGATCGATAAAAGGCGGGTAATGAATGTTTTCAGTGCTGTTTCGTCGTCAACCACGGTGGGCGTCCGGCCGTGAAAAACAACGGCCTTGACGTTTTTGCTGCCCAACACCGCGCCTAAGCCCCCGCGCCCGGCAGACCGCCAGTAGTTGTTTTCCACGCAGGCCACCCGGACCATGTTCTCGCCAGCGCTGAGGGATCCCCACTTCCAGATTTGTAAATAAATGTTACATGGTACCTTTTAAGTAAAAATATCTCTATTTTAAAGGAAAATTAAGAGCGAGCCTCGAATTACTCCATTTGAACGAAATACAACAGGAGAGGAGGCCCGCTCAAAGGTGACTCTTGAAGCGTTCACTACCTTCCTTGTATCACAAATGGAGGGAATTCGCAAGTCCCAAGTTAAAACTTTAGCCGCCCTCGTTTTTGGTTTATTTGATACCAAGAACATTAGTATCGCTGCCATCGGCCGGGCCATGAAGAATCTTGTAAAGCCCAAACATAACATCAAGCGCGTGGACAGGTTTTTGGGAAACGAAAGAATCAATATTCTCAGTATGGCCGGCGCTTTGTTTGCAATGCTGATCAGCCGCTTGCCCGCTACCTCGAGGCTGCTTATTGCGATGGACTGGACAGACCTGCACGACGACAGGCATCAAACGCTTGTGTTGGCAGTTATTGCCGGCGGCAGGGCGATTCCGGTGTTGTGGCGGACCGCCGATAAAAACACCTTAAAGGATAACCAGACAAAAATCGAAATGGACTTGCTTAAGGACTTCCGGACCATTGTTCCAAGCGGTATAGAAATAGTGATCCTGGCCGACCGGGGCTTTGGCAAAATTCCCTTGTTTGAGCAGGCCAAAAGCCTTAAGTTTGGGTACGTCATCCGCCTGAAAAGGAATGCCTACATCTTTAACAGGTTCTACAATGGCTCTTTAGAAAAACTGGTTATCCAAACAGGCACGCTCAGAGACATGGGCGCCACCTTATACACTGCCAAGAACCGGTACCCGTTGCGCCTCATCAC
>JAIMBK010000017.1 GCA_023511535.1 Armatimonadota bacterium | reverse complement strand
CTGCTGGTTGAGAGGAGATGGTAAAAATCATCCATTTTTATTGGCCGAAATTCATCCGTTTTATTTTACCGCGTACACTCTCCGTGCTCTAAAAAACTGTAATATTCTTTTTGGTTAAAAATAATGTGATCAATTAACCTGATCCCTAAAGTTTCTCCTGCGACTTTTAACCGCCGGGTAATTTCGATATCCTCTTTACTGGGCGTTACTCCTCCGGCCGGGTGGTTATGAGCGATGATAATTGCCGTTGCCCGGTCGGTTATGGGATCGGCAAAAACCTCCCGTGGATGGACCTGGGTTTTATTTACCAAACCAACAGAAACAACCCGGCTGGCAATTACTTCGTTGGCGCCGTTTAGAGAGATGCAAAGAAAGTGCTCCTGTTTGCGATCTGCAAAGTGGCTGATTAACGGTAAAACGTCAGCCGGGAAAGAAATTTTTAAGCCTTCGGGCTTAATCCGGCGGCGGGCAAATTCCATGGCGGCGGCAATCAGGGCTGCTTTGGCCAGCCCCACCCCTTCAATTTTCCGGAGCTCTTCCAGGCTGAGTTTTTCATTACCAGCATCCAGCACCTTTAAGATCCGTCCTGCCACGGCCATAACATCATGTTTTTTTGTTCCGCTGCCCAAAAGTACAGCCAGCAATTCAATATCGGATAATGCTGCGGCGCCTTTTTCCTGGAGCTTTTCCCGGGGCCGTTCCAATTTGGGGAGCTCTGTTATCCGCTTCATACTTTGTTAGCCTTCTTCCGCCGCCTGGCCGGACTTATTCTTCTGCTACTGTTCCTTTTTTGTAAAGATTCTAACTCCCGTCTGGCCCGCTCCTCCCGAATCCGCTCCAGCAGGATGGATGCCGGTTCATCAGCAGGGTCCTGGGGCACCAGTTCCCCTCGGAAGGCCTTGGCCAGTATCGACTGGGTTAGTTTGTCCACATAAGCCCTGGCTCTCTGATAACGGGCCTCAATCTGGTCGGCTATTTTAAAAAGAGCGTCCACTCGGCGGACGATTTCTTGTTGTTCGAGAAGGGGGGGTAAAGGTAAGACAGAAGACTTAACGTCTTCCTGGTTAATGCTTGATTGATTGACCGCATGCTTAGCATTTTTTCTTAACTCCCTTAAGCCATAGAAGCTTTGCAAATAAGTAACAACATACTTCGGATGTGCACATTGTGGAAGGACACGCAACCGCATCATATTACTTTCAAAAACACAAGGTACATTAAGACCCTGAATTAATGCGGATTTTCCGAGATATTTCATGCTATTAACTCTATTAATTAAAATATCTTGGTTATGTAGACAATATCTTTCCATTTCATTTCTTGATATGCGGAGTTTTTTAAGTTCTTCCCAAGAAACAATGGCACCATTATAAAAGTTATCAATCCGCACAATCATTGTTCCTTCACCATAATCAGATTGAGGTTTATAAATTCCATTCTGAGGCCCTTTATCAATAACTTGCCCAAAAGCAACTACAGCCCAGGTATTAGGGAGATCTTTTACCCACTCCGGTTCAAGAACTACATGCCTTTCTAAACAAGTAGGCATTATCGACAATTTTTTGCTTTCCGTTCCCGCCTTTTTGCTATCCGCTTCGTATTGCTTCCTTATTTCATTATGAGCCCGTTTTACAAGCACATCTGCCGGCTCCACATCCGGATTGTTTTCTCTCCAGTCAGCAGTAAGCCGACCGGTACAAGCCGCTGCCAGAACAGATTGGCGAAAACGTTTAATCAGGCCGGGGATTTTATCCAAACGCTGTTTGCAATTGTTTATCCTGGCCAATAACTTTTCTAACTTCGCAATAATGCGTTGTTGCTCATTAATTGGAGCAAGGGGAATATTAACATTAGAAACAAAAGATGAATTAATCCCTCCCTGCGCAGAACCTTGGAAATTAACTAAAATACTCTTTCTACCTTCCTTTGACATTAGATATCTAAATATGAATTTTGGAGAAATATGTTTGGTAATCCGACAAATGAAAATATGTTCGTTTACCACTGCTTTTTCGTAGGGGAAATCATCGTCCACAAAAGCAGTTTTCCCAGTAGTTGCACCATCTTTAACAATGAGAATATCATTTTTTTGTATATGCCCTTTAGACATTCGGTTTGCAAACTCTTCAGGAACAAACTTTATGGAATGAAAAGTAAACCCTCCTTCAAAAGTCAAGTGTTCTCCACCTAAACTGGGGATGCCCTCTTTAACCCCCTGAACCCCTCCCTTGGGACGGGAGCCCGACTCCAACGCAATCAGTAGTTCCTTAAGAGTGCATGTTGTCCAGCTTTCAGGAAGGGATTTCACTTCTCGTCCTCCCCGTTCATCTCAATCAAATGGAGGATCTCTTTCAGTTCATCCACTGCTGCTTCTAATTCGGCAATGGCTTCTGCAGCCAGGTCATGGGGTTCCGGGAGTTCATCGGCATCTTCCAGGCTTTCGTCTTTAAGCCAGGTAATATCCAGCTTATAATTCCGTTCCTTAATCTCGCTGATGTGAAATCTTCTGAACCGTCCTTCCTGACCCAGGTCTCTTCTCCGGCTTTGGCCGTTAGGATCGTCCCCGTAGCATTGTTCAAACTCCGCAAAATGTTGAGGGGTCAGGGGACGCTCTTTTTTAGTTATGCCGGGTACATTGGAACGGGCGTCAAAAATCCATACATTTTCCGTGGGCAAACCTTTCTGAAAAAAGATGACATTTGCTTTGATGCCCTGGCTGTAAGGAGTAAAGGTACCCCTTGGCAAACGCAAAATTGTATGGAGGTTACAATCCTGCATCAAGATTTCAAAAACTTCGCCTGCCTTGTCTTCAAAAAGGCAGTTATCCGGTAAAACCATTGCAGCGCGCCCGCCGGGCTTGAGAATATTCATGACGTGCTGGACGAAATTGAGCTGTTTGTTGCTGGTTTCAATGGTGAAGTCATCCCGGTCGGGCGCCTGGTTGGCTCCTTTAGTCCCAAACGGAGGATTGGTAAGAATACAATTATATCTCTCACCGCGATCCGGCTCGTAAATGGCATCCCCGAGATAGATTTTCGCTTCCAGCCCATGCAAGAAAAGATTCATTAACGCCAGCCTCCGTGGCCTGGGAACCAGATCCTGCCCGTAATAGGTAGCGGTTTTAATCCGTTGAAAATCCTTGCGATCCAACACTCCCTTCGTTACTTCCATCAGCCATTCATAGGCACAGACTAAAAATCCACCGGTTCCGCAAGCCGGGTCACAGATCGTAAAGTCGGGGGTCACCCTTGGATCAGGTTTCATTACCTGGACAATGGATTTGATGAGTACACGGGGAGTAAAATATTGGCCCGCCCCCTTTTTCCCTTCGCTGGCTGCTTTTTCCAGCAAGCCTTCAAAAACAGCCCCCTTGATATCCACATCCATGGCCGACCATTCATCCTCGTCGATCAAATTAATCAAGCGTTTGAGATTCACAGGATTGTTAAAGCGGGACGTGGCTTGGGTAAAAATATCTCCTAATATTCCAGGGGCTTCACGTAATTTCCGGAGGATATCATTATAATGATCTGTCAATTCTGTACCGGATCTTAATTTTAAACTATTCCAGTCACATCCTTCGGGAATTTCAATTCCCTTTTCATCAGCCATTTTTAAAAAAAGTAAATAGGTGAGCTGCTCAATATAATCGCCGTAGTCAATACCATCATGGCGCAAGGTATGACAAAAACCCCATAATTTGTTCACTACATCGGACATGCTATGCTCCCCTCGCTTACGCCGCTACTGCCTCATTAATTTCGGCAACCAGGGCCGTTAACTGATCTTTAAATACTTTTTTGGCTTTGCTTAAACCGCCGTGCCTTTCAAAAATTGGGGCAGATTCAAAATCACCTACTTCCAAGGTAAGATTCTGAACTAAATGCTCACGGATGAGGCCCATCCATTTCAACTGTTCTTCATTAAAAGATTTTCCGGTCATCACTTTTTGCATGGCCCGGTCTACCCTCTCCTCAGCAGTAAGGATCGGCTCCTCTTTCCGGGCAGCGTGCTTCACCATGGAGATGATATCGGCAAGCGCTTTGTTATACACCAGTTTGTGCGCCTTTTGCAGTTCCCGTTCGGGAAACTTATTGCGGTCTAACTTTTGCCGAAGTTCGTTCAATACCTCAGTCTTCCATTCCCTGGGTCTTTGCAATAAAACTTCAATTGCCTCAATTTGCTCCGGGTTTTCTTTCACGAACCGCGCGAAAGCCTCAAGATAATCTTCCGGTTTTTGATAATCACTTCCGGCGCGGATCATAATCTCCGAGGAAACTTCATCTGCCACCTCATAACCAATCAGAAAAGGTCTTTTCGCTCGCGGGTAATTCTGCAACAAATCCTGGAAATCCTTATCGCGCAACAACTTCATGGTTTTAGTAAAGTTACTCTTAATCCTCTCCGGCAGTTCATCGGCAAATCTCCCTATATCACCGTCAGGAATATAGGCGGCAAACTTTTCTCTGGCTTCCCCGCTCATGTTTTTTTCAATGCGCCGCAAGCGTCTGATGAGAACTTTAACGAAGTATTCCCGGTCAATATTTTGGTAAATATTCTCAATGATTTGAGCTAGCGGAATCTGTTCTTTTTGCGGGGGTTCAATATGAAAATCAGTCGTGTTTTTGAAATACTCAATGAGTGTACCGTCGAAACAATCAAAGATGGTAAAATGAGTTTTATTTATTTCGGGGCAGCGGCGGGTTCCCCGGCCAAGCATCTGCACCCAAAGGATGCGTGATTTAACCGGCCGCAGAAAGACAATAAATTCAAGGGCAGGGATGTCCACACCGGTACTGAGCATATCCACGGTAACCACGACTTTCGGTTTGGGACGGTTTCTGAACTGGCGGATTTTTTGCAAAGGACGGTCGACGTTCGGATTTCCAGTGATTTTCTGGACAAAATCGTCTCCCCGCCCAAATTCTTCCCGGCAAATCTGCACAATCTGGTCGGCATGGGAAGTGTGCGGCAGGTCATTTACAGCAAAGATCAAAATTTTAGGGAAGCGCCCCTCTTCCTCTTCATGTTTGTAAGCATATTTGGCAATTTCCCTGATTATTTTGCGGTTACTGTCGGGCACCGTTATTTTTTCTTCAACCTCCGCTGCTGAAAACTCCCTTTCATCCTCCAAATGGTCGTAAGTTATTTTACCTGTATCGGTATCGACAAAACCGACATGTTCTCCTTCCCTTAAAAATACACCGTTGATGCGAACATCCGACTTTATCCGCACTGCTTCATAATCTACCAGATATCCGTCCAGGATTGCCTGTTCGGTGGTATAACGGTAAATAACTTCCTTAAAAAGAGCAACAGTATGGGCAGCAGGAGTAGCAGTAAGACCAATTTTTACCGCATCAAAGTACTCCAGCACATTGCGCCAGATGCTGGTTTCTTTTGCCGTATAGCCGCGGTGACATTCATCGGCGATGATCACATCAAAGGCGTGAATGGGAATAGCAAGCTTTTCCGCATCTGCTTCGTCATCCGGATCACTCGTGTTTTGCGGGAATGCATTCTCCCAACCAAACAGGTTGACAGCCATCCTCTGAATGGTGGACACATAGACAAAAGTATGCGTTTGTTGCGGCGAAGTAAGATAGGCAGCCGGCAATACTTTCGGATCAAACGGCTCATTCTCATCAAAATCTTCCCAGCGGAAGCGCTGGCTGTAAACTTCGTATTCCTGGTTGAATTTATTACCTTTAGGAGTGTTAAATGAAGCAAATTCTCGGACGGCCTGGGCGGCAAGGGCTCTCCGGTCAACTAAAAACAGTATTCGCCTGGCCACCTTTGATTCAAGTAGACGATAAATAAGGGCTACGGTGGTAAAGGTCTTTCCCGTTCCGGTAGCCATCGCTATGAGCATAGCCCTTTTTCTGCTGGCAATAGCAAGCTCCGTCGCGGCGATAGCTTCTTTCTGGTAAGGACGTAAGCCCTTTATTTCAACCGGATTATTTTTCAGCCATTCATAACTAACCGCCTTGTTGCTTTGATAAAACTCCTCAAGGGCATCTGCGGTATGAAAATCAGCTATTTTTCTGGATGTATTTTTCTCATCCCGAACATCAAGAAAATAAATGATTTCTCCGTTAGTTGCATATAAAAAAGGAACCCGGTAACCCTGCCAGTTCCCTGGTCCGTCAAAGGCTCCCCGGGAATAGCGTTTTGCCTGTTCCAAAACATTTTGAGGACCGACCGTTACCTTTTTGGCTTCGATAATTCCCAATAACTTTCCGTTCACAAAAAGAGCATAATCGGCAGGGCCGCTGGCCGTAGGATATTCTTCTACGGCGTGGCGCTGAAGGGTGGAAATATCCAGTCGATCATTATATTTAACGATATTCCAGGGGATGCTCAATGACCTGAGCCTCTTGTCGATGCGTTCTTTTCTCGTCTTCCACTCAAGTTCCTCCGGCATCCTTACCCCTCCCTGGTAATGCTACCCGGTTTTTCTGATGATAACATAAATGGGCTACTTCTATGTCCCCATAAGCAATTTCTAACCAATCGTCGATCATTATTTAAAGCTACCTTTCGTGTACTTTTTTCCATTTTATCTTCCTCCCCGGACTTTTTCAACTACTTCAGTTAAGCGCAAGTAAAAAGACCACTTTCTCCCGGTATATATTTTTTGAAAATACCATTGAGAAAGTGGTCTGTTCCTTACGCCCGGCCGCCTACTCCACCGTCACGCTTTTGGCCAGGTTGCGGGGCTGGTCGACATCGCACCCCCTGGCCACGGCCATGTAGTAGGCCAGCAGCTGCAGGGGAATCACCGCCAGCACAGGGGTCAGCAGGGGGTGGGTGGCGGGGATGGAATACACCTGGTCGGCCACTTTGTCCACTTCGGGCATCCCTTCCGTGGCCAGGGCAAGGACGGTGGCGTCGCGGGCCTTGACCTCCTTGACGTTGCTCAGCGTTTTTTCCAGCAGGTGGGGCTGGGTGGCCAGGGCAATCACCGGGACGCCCGCCACGATCAGGGCCAGGGTGCCGTGTTTTAATTCGCCGGCGGCGTAGGCTTCGGCGTGGATATACGAGATTTCTTTGAGTTTCAGCGAGCCTTCCATGGCCACCGCGTAGTCCAGGCCGCGGCCGATGAAAAAGGCGTCCTTGCACCCGGCATGGGAAAGGGCAAATTCTTTGATCGGCCCGCAGTTGTCGAGGATCGCCTGGGCCCTGGCGCTCAAGGATTTCAATTCCTCGACGAGCGCCCGGCTGTCTTTGGCCGGAATGGTTCCCAGCGCGTCGGCCAGGTGCAGGGCCAGCAGGTACAGGGCGATCAACTGGGCGGTGTAGGCCTTGGTGGAAGCGACGGCGATTTCCGGGCCCGCCCAGGTGTACAGGACGTGGTCGGCTTCGCGGGCAATGGAGCTGCCCACCACGTTGGTGATGGCGATGACCGGCGCCCCCAGCCGCTTCGCCTCGCGCAGGGCGGCCAGGGAATCCGCCGTTTCCCCGGACTGGCTGATGATCACCACCAGGCTGCGCCGGTCGATGAGCGGCTGGCGGTAGCGAAATTCCGAGGCAATGTCTGTTTCCACCGGGATGCGCACCAGTTTTTCCAGCACGTATTTCCCTACCAGGCCGGCGTGGTAGGCCGTCCCGCAGGCGGTAATAAAGATTTTATGAACGTTTTTCAGCTCATCTGCGCTTAAGGCGATTTCTTTCAGTTCCACGCGCCCGTCCTCCGCCAGCCGCCCCCGCAGGGTGTCTTTCAGCGCGCGGGGCTGCTCGTGGATTTCCTTGAGCATAAAGTGAGCGTAGCCGCCTTTTTCGGCCTGAGCGGCCTCCCACTTAACGGCAAAAACAGGCCTGGAAACGCGTTTCCCGGCGTGGTCAAAGATGGCGGCGTTCTCCCGGGTGATGGCGGCAAGCTCCCCGTCGGCCAGGATGTGCGCCGAGCGGGTGTAAGGCAGGATGGCCGGGATGTCGGAAGCAAAGAAATTTTCCTCCCGTCCCAGGCCGACCACCAGGGGACTGTCCTGGCGGGCCGCCACCAGCCGCTCCGGCTCCAGCTTGGACAGCGCCACCAGGGCGTAGGAGCCTTTAATTTTCTCCATTACCCGGATAAGCGTGGAGGCCAGGTCGCCGTCGTAAAAATGCTCCACCAGGTGGGGCAGAACTTCCGTATCGGTTTCCGAGCTGAAGACGTGCCCTTCGGCAAGGAGCCACTCCCTTAAGGAAAGATAATTTTCAATGATGCCGTTGTGCACCACCACAAAACGGCCGCCGCAGTCGCTGTGGGGGTGGGCGTTTAAGTCGGTGGGCCGGCCGTGGGTGGCCCAGCGGGTGTGGCCGATCCCGGTGGTGCCGGCGCACTGCCGGCCGTTTAACCGCTGCGCAAGGGCCGCCAGTTTTCCCGCCTGCTTGTAAATTTGAATCTGTCCGTTTTCCAGTAAAGCAACCCCCGCCGAATCGTAGCCCCTGTACTCCAGCCTGGCCAGCCCGTCCAGCAGTACCGGCAGGGCCGGCCGAAAACCGGTATAACCGATAATACCACACATGTGGCTTAACCTCCCGATTATAAATTCTGGTTGGGTAATCAACCAAAAGGAAGTTTACATAATCCAGCTGCTCCCCCGGCCGGCCGACCAAAGGCCGACCGTGAAAAGCAACTCAGAAAAAATAAAGAGACCGGGGCACAATAAAGCCACGGTCAGCAAAGCATGGCTTTTGCCTTGTCCTCACCGGGCACTTTTGTCCCGGCAGTTGCCTGCCGGTTTTGTGGTGCCGTTAACGGTCGTGAGCAACCGGGGAGCACCCGCCGAAAACTTCGATTAACTCCCCCCTCGTCAACCTTCTCGAAGTTCAACGTTCGAAATTTAAGGCAGGAAAAAGAAAATCCCTCTGGAATCAAGTCCGGGTTTTTAACTTCAAAAAGGTTCTGGCGCTATTTATTCAGTTGTCCGGAGCAGGGCCTGCCTGTCCCTTTTCCTGAACGCACCACCTCCTTCAAAGCGCGGTGACAAGATCCCACTTCTAACCTCCCGCCTCTCCCCTCTCAATCACGCCAGCTTCTGGATCACCTGGATCAACTCCTCCACAATCAGGCGCAACTGGCCGGGATCCCTTCCCTCCGCCATTACCCGGATCAGCGGTTCGGTGCCCGAGGGGCGGACCAGGATCCGGCCCTGTCCGTTCAGCCTTTGCTCCTGCCGGCGAATGGCCTCCTGTAAAAACGGGCTGGCCATTACTTTCTGCTTGTCGGCCACCGGAACGTTTTTCAGCAGCTGCGGAAGGCGCTCCATCTGCGCCGCCAGTTCACTTAAAGCGGCACCGCGCTTGACCACTACCGCCAGCAATTTCAAGGCGGTCAAAAGCCCGTCCCCGGTAGTATGATCGTCCAGAAAAAGGATGTGGCCGCTCTGTTCCCCGCCAAAGGCGGCGCCCGACTTAAGCAGCTCCTCCAGCACGTAGCGGTCGCCGACCATGGTTTCCAGCACTTGAATGCCGTCCTGGCGGAAGGCCAGGTGCAGGCCGAGGTTGCTCATCACCGTGACCACCACGGTATTCTTCTTTAGCCGGCCCTGCGCCTTTAAATCCCGCCCGCAGATAACCATGATCTGATCGCCGTCGACGACATTCCCCCGCTCGTCAACGGCAATTAACCGGTCGGCGTCGCCGTCGCAGGCGAGTCCCAAATCTGCTTTATAAAAGAGAACCGCCTCCCGGAGGGCCTGGGGATAGGTGGAGCCGCAGGCCGCGTTGATGTTCACGCCGTTGGGCCGGTGGAACAGGGGAACCACGTCTGCACCCAGTTCCCGCAAAAGTTCGGGCAGCACGGAACTGGCCGCCCCGTTGGCGCAGTCCGCCACCACTTTTAAGCCGCTTAAGTCCACCGGAGCCTTTTCCTTCAGAAAACCCAGATACCGGCTGCCGGCCTCCGCAACTTCGGAGCAGCAACCCACCTCCGGACCGACCGGCAAAGGAATTGTTTCCCGGCAGTTAACCAACAATTCAATTTCTTCCTCAATAAAATCCGGGAGTTTAAAACCGTCGGGGCCGAAAAACTTAATGCCGTTGTCGGCCACCGGGTTGTGCGACGCGGAAATAACCACCCCGCCGGCAGCACCCAACGCCCGGGTCAAATAGGCGACGGCCGGGGTGGGCAGGACTCCCGCCCGCAGCACGCGCACCCCCGCCGAACAAATTCCCGCAATCAGGGCGGCTTCCAGCATATCACCGGAAATGCGCGTATCGCGACCGATCACCAGGGGCGCCCCGGGATGTTTTTTCGCCAGCACGTACGCCCCCGCCCGGCCAATCTGCAAGGCCAGCTCCGGGGTCAAATCCCGGTTGGCCACTCCCCGCACCCCGTCGGTGCCGAACATTCCCCCCATCTTTGTCCCCTCTCTAAATTCATATCCCCATTATATATTTATTAATAAATCAACGTCAATTCCTTTCTAAATTCCTTTTCTATATTGTATGACGATCCAAAGGCAATGGTTAGTTCTCGTTTCAGCACCAGCACAGGCAAAAAATGTCGGCCGGCACCCGGCATTGCCGGCGGGCCTGGCAAAATCTCTTTCTTTTCCCAGGCAGGATTTTGGACGTCCGGCGTAGAAAAAACGGAAGGGGAACAACAAAAGTCCTTTTCCGAAAAGATGAAAATATACCCGGGAAGAGGACTTTTCCTAAACCCTGTCCCCTGATCCCCAAATCCAACTCTGAAAGGAGGAATTGTTTGTGCAAAAAGTGTTTATTGTAGGATGCGGCGCGTATATGGACACGGGTTACGGGTGCCCCGGGGAATGGCGCTGTTTGAAAGCGGCGGCCCTGGGGGAGGGCAAATTTTCGGAACCCGTGCAGGTGATTGCCTTTGTCCGTTGTGAGTGCCCCGGCCGCCCCCTGATCCCCAATATCGGCATGGCCGCCAGGCTTTCGGAAATCAAACCGGACGCCATTTACCTCAGCAAGTGCCTGGTGGAGGCCAAACCGGGCTGCCCCTACGCATCCGCCGAAGACCTCGCCAAAATGATTGAGGGCAAGACGGGGGTACCGGTCATTCTCGGCACTCACGAATATAAATAAGCAAGGCAAACGCATCCGGCCCTGTTATGTCATTAATGTTCTGCAATGACCTGTTGTGTTATCTGAAAACCTTCCGCCATCAGCAAAAACAGGCTGATGGCTTTTTATTTTTTCCGCCATAAAAAAGCCAGGGAACGGCGGCCGGGCTCGGGTTTCAGCACTTTGTTCAGGCGCTCGAGTAAAGTCGGCCGGTCCAGGTTTCGGGCCAGGACCCCTTCGACGGCCAGGGAGACTTCCCCCGTTTCTTCCGAAACAATAATCGCCAGGGCGTCGGATACTTCCGTAATGCCCACCCCCGCCCGGTGGCGGGTGCCCAGTTCTTTGCTGATCTGGACGCCTTCGGCCAGCGGCAGAAAGCAGGCCGCGGCGGCGACCCGGTTGCCCCGGATAATTACGGCGCCGTCGTGCAAGGGGGTGTTGGGAATAAAAATGTTGATCAGCAGCTCGGCGGAGACAATTCCCTCAATTTTGATGCCCCGGTCAATGTATTCCTCCAGACCGGTGGTCCTTTCCAGAACCAGCAAGGCGCCCGTTCTGGTCCGGGCCAGGGTATAGACCGCCTGCACAATTTCTGCGCTGACCCTGCTGAGGTCCACTTCGTTTAAATGGGGCAAGGAGGAGGTGAAAATCTCCCCTCCCCCCAGTTTTTCTAAAGCGCGGCGCAACTCAGGCTGGAAAACCACCGGCAGGGCCACCAGCAGCGCTGTAATGGCCTGGCTGAGGAGCCAGTGGACAAAAGTAAGGTGGAGGAGGTTGCTGATGGCCGTGGCAATCAGCAAAACGACCAGGCCCTTGATCAATTGCACGGCCCGGGTGCCCCGGATCAACAAGATCAGCCAGTAAAGAAACAAAGCCACGATAACGAGGTCGATAATCGTGGTCGGGGTGAAAAAATGCGGCAGAATGTCCTTTAGCTTATCCAGCAAACCCCCTGCTCTCCTTTTATGCTCTCATTTCATTGACGGGGTTTTCCCGGGCCGGCCTTTCCTGCACTTTGAGCAGGCCGTAGGCGATGCTGTCCACCAGCGCCTGCCAGCTGGCTTCTATGATATTCGGCGAAACCCCGACGGTACCCCAGGAGCATTGCCCGTCCCCCGTTTCAATCAGCACCCGGACCACCGCGCCCGTGCCGTCCTTTTCATCCAGCACCCTTACCTTGTAGTCGGTCAACTGCATATTGCGGATGGCCGGGTAAAATTCGTTCAGGGCTTTGCGCAGGGCGTTGTCCAGGGCGTTTACCGGGCCGTTTCCTTCCGCCGCCGTGTGCACCACCCGGTCGCCTACGGTAAGCTTGATAATTGCCTCCGAATAGACCGGGCTGTTCTCTTTTAATTCGATAATCACCTTCAGGTTTTCCAGCTTAAACGGCTCCCGGTAGCCCTGGCAGACTTTGCGCAGAAGCAGTTCCAGGGAGCCCTCCGCCCCTTCAAACTGGTAGCCCTGGTGTTCCAGCTCTTTTATTTTCTCCAGGATCTGGCGGGCCTCCTCCCCCGGGGCAACGTTCAGATTGAGTTCTTTAAATTTGTAAAGCAGATTGGAAAAACCGCTTAATTCGGAAACCAGCACCCGGCGGCGGTTGCCGACGAGTTCCGGATCGATGTGCTCGTAGGTGCGCGGGTCTTTCAAGATGGCACTGACGTGCATCCCGCCCTTGTGGGCAAAAGCGCTCGCCCCGACGAAGGGCTGCTGCGCCGCCGGGTGCAGGTTGGCCAGTTCGCTGACGTAGCGGGAAAGCTCGGTCAATCCGGCCAGCTTCTCGCGGGGAATGGTCGGGAAGCCGCATTTCAGCGTCAGGTTCGGGATTACCGAACAGAGATTGGCGTTGCCGCAGCGTTCCCCGTACCCGTTCACCGTCCCCTGCACCTGGACGGCGCCGGCGTGGACGGCGGCAATGGTATTGGCCACAGCCAGTTCGCCGTCGTTGTGACAATGGATCCCCAGCGGCACGCTCAGTTCCCGGCGAAGCTCGCCGATGATGCCGGCAATTTCCGACGGGAGGCTGCCGCCGTTGGTGTCGCAAAGCACGCAGACGTCCGCCCCTCCTGCGCAGGCCGCCTGCAAAGTAGCCAGGGCGTAAGCCGGGTTCGCCTTGTAGCCGTCGAAAAAATGCTCGGCGTCGTAGAAAACGGTCAAACCCTTTCTCTTCAAGTAGGCGACCGAATCCCTGATCATGGCCAGATTCTCCGGCAGGGTCGTTTGCAGGGCGTGGGTAACGTGAAAGTCCCAGGTTTTTCCCACAATGGTGGCCACGGGGACGCCCGCCTCCACCAGCTTCTGCAAATTGACGTCGGTGGCGGCTTCCCCTCCGGGCCGGCGGGTGGAACCGAAAGCAGCAATCCGGGCGTTTTCCAGCCGATACTTCCGGATGCGCTGAAAAAAGGCCGCGTCTTTGGGGTTGGAGCCTGGCCAGCCGCCTTCAATATAATGAAACCCCATTTTATCCAGCTTTAGCGCGATCTTGACCTTGTCTTCGACGGAGAAGGAAATCCCTTCGCCCTGGGCGCCGTCTCTTAAGGTTGTGTCGTAAATCTCCACTGCGTGCATCCGAGCCTTCCCCTCCGACTTATTATTTAACCACAGAGGGCACACGAGAGATAAAAACGAAAAGGGATATGGCTATTCCTTTAGCCCAGCAAAGGACAAGATCCGGAAAATTTATGGACAGCAAAAAACAAATGTGCCGTTCTTAAGTTATTGGTTCTGATAAAGGAAACAACCATTTTCCGGGATATATTCGTTATCCTTTCTCCACCAGTCCGGCAATGATTTCCCCCATTTCGGCGGTGGAGACCTGCCGGCAGCCGGGCTCCATGATGTCGCGGGTGCGGTAGCCCCGGGCAAGCGCCGCGGCCACGGCACGTTCAATGGCCCCCGCCGCGTCTTCGCGGCCGAAGGAATAGCGGAGCATCATTGCCCCGGATAAGATGGTGGCGATCGGGTTGACCACCCCCAGGCCGGCATACTTGGGCGCCGACCCGTGGCTGGGTTCGTACAGGCCGATGCTGCCGCCGACGCTGGCCGAGGGCAGCATGCCTAAGGAGCCGGTCAGCTGCGCGGCCAGGTCGCTTAAAATATCGCCAAACATGTTCTCCGTCAGCAGGACGTCAAACTGACGCGGGTTCCGCACGAGCTGCATGGCGCAATTGTCGACCAGGATATGGCTTAACTCCACGTCGGGGTAATCGCCGGCCAGCCGGGTCACAACGTCCCGCCAGAGCCGGGAACTTTCCAGCACGTTGACTTTATCCACGGAAGTTAACTTTTTGCGTCTTTGCCGGGCCAGCCCGAAGGCAAACCGGGCCACCCTTTCAATTTCCCCGGTGGTGTACTCCAGAGTTTCCTCCACCCGCTCGCCGCCATTGATTTTTTCCCGCTTTTTCTTGCCAAAATAAAGGCCGCCGGTGAGTTCCCGGACGATCATGATGTCCAGGCCTTCGACCACCTCCCTTTTTAACGTGGAGGCGTTGGCCAGGGCGTCGAAAACGACGGCCGGGCGCAGGTTGGCGTAGACGTCCAGCGCCTTGCGCAAAGGCAAAAGCGCCCCCGCTTCCGGCCGCAGGTGGACAGGCAGATTATCCCATTTAGGTCCGCCGATGGCACCCAGTAAGATGGCGTCGCTTTGTTTACATAATTCCAGCGTTTCCGGCGGCAGGGGGTGACCGGCAGCGTCATACGCCGCCCCGCCGATCAGCGCTTCGCAAAACTCAAACGAGCAGCCGAAACGCCTCCCGGCGGCGGTCAGCACGCGCACGGCTTCCGCGGTTACCTCCGGTCCGATTCCGTCCCCCGGTAAAACAGCAATTTTATACGTTTGGTTTTCCACTAAATAAAACCCCCCTCGAAAATATATGTTATCTTCCAACGTCCGACATCTGACGACTGACGACCGATCAGAGTAGACACAAAGGCAACAGGCACAAAAGTACAAAGTGAGTGGGTCAGGGGACGGTTCTTTGATATTGCTTTTTCTGTTTCTTCACGTAATCGATCAGGCCCCCCGCCGAAATAATTTCCTGCATGAAGGGCGGGATGGGCGTGGCCCGGTATTCTTCCCGGCGTGATAAATTAGTGATGATTCCTTTGTCTACGTCGACCCGGAGCAGATCTCCGGACTGGATTCGTTCGGCCGCTTCCGGAGCTTCAAAAATCGGCAGGCCGATATTAAAAGCGTTGCGGTAAAAGATGCGGGCGTAAGACCCGGCAATCACGCAGCTCACCCCGGCGGCCTTGATGGCCAGGGGCGCGTGCTCCCGGGAGCTGCCGCTGCCGAAATTTTTGCCGGCCACGATAATATCCCCCGGCTGCACTTTCCGGGGGAACTCCGGGTCGGCGTCCTCCATGCAGTGGCCGGCCAACTCGCTCGGATCGGAAGTATTCAAATAACGGGCCGGGATAATTAAATCCGTATTGATGTCGTCACCAAATTTCCATGCCTTTCCCTGAAGAATCACGTTACAGGACCTCCTTCGGGCCGACGATGCAGCCGGCGATGGCCGAAGCGGCGGCAACGGCGGGATTGCTCAAATATACCTCGCTCTCCCGGTGGCCCATCCGGCCCACGAAATTGCGGTTGGTGGTGGCCAGGCAGCGTTCCCCGGCGGCCAGCACCCCCATGTAACCGCCCAGGCAGGGGCCGCAGGTGGGCGTACTGACCACGGCGCCCGCCTCGATGAAAATTTTGATTAAACCCTCCTGCAGGGCCTGCAGGTAAATTTTTTGCGTACCGGGAATGACGATCAGCCGGACGTCCGGGTGGACTTTTTTGCCGGCCAAAACCCCGGCCGCCAGCCGCAGATCTTCCAGGCGCCCGTTGGTGCACGAACCGATGACGACCTGGTCGATTTTCACGTGACCGGCCGCGCTCACCGGGCGCACGTTCTCCGGCAGGTGGGGAAAGGCCACCGCCGGTTCCATTTCGCTCACGTCGTACTCGTAAACTTTCGCGTACTCCGCATCGGGATCGCCGGCGTAAAACTGATAGGACCTTTTTGCCCTGCCCTGCACGTATTCCCGGGTTATCTCGTCCGGGGGGACAATGCCGTTCTTCGCCCCCGCCTCCACGGCCATGTTGGCCATGGTGAACCGTCCGTCCATGGATAGTTTCGCGATGGCCGGGCCGGTGAACTCCATGGCCCGGTAGGCCGCCCCGTCCACGCCGATGTCCCCGATGGTGTACAGGATTAAATCCTTCCCGCCCACCCAGGGAGGAAGTTCCCCGGAATAAACAAATTTCAACGAAGCCGGCACCTTCAGCCAGATTTCGCCCAGCGCCATCGCCGCCGCCAGGTCGGTGCTTCCCACCCCCGTGGAAAAGGCCCCCAGGGCCCCGTAGGTGCAGGTATGCGAATCGGCGCCCACCACCACGTCGCCCGGCCCCACCAGGCCTTCTTCCGGCAGCAGGCAGTGCTCAATGCCCATCCGGCCAACCTCGAAATAATGGGTAAGCTTTTGCCGGCGGGCGAACTCCCTGACTATCTTTGCCTGTTCGGCCGACTTGATATCTTTATTGGGAACGAAGTGATCGGGCACCAGCACTACCCGGTCCCGGTCAAAAACTTCCGCCACCCCGATTTTTTCAAATTCCTGAATGGCCATCGGCGCTGTGATGTCGTTACCCAAAACCAGGTCTACCTTTGCGTTCACCAGCTCCCCCGGCCGGACCGCTTTTTTCCCGGCGGCCGCGGCGAGGATTTTTTCGGTAATGGTCATGCCCATTGCAATTCGCTCCTTATGCTCCTAACATTCAATGGCCTCGTGAATTCCCCGGCCGGCCAGCACCATCGGCGAAACGTTTTCTTCCGGATAAACCAGGCAGTTTACCAGCGCCGGGCCGGGACCGGCCAGCACCTCCGGAAATACCTCCGCCACTTCTTTTTCGTTGCGGACAGTATAGCCGCTCATCCCGTAGGCCTTCGCCAGGATGCTGAAGTCCGGATGGAATTTGAAATCTACGGCCATGTAGCGGCCCTCGCAGTATACTTCCTGCAGCTGGCGCACCATGCCGAGCTGCTGGTTGTTCAGAATGAAGATTTTCAACGGCAGGCCCTGTTCCATGACAGTGGCCAGTTCCTGCATATTCATCTGGAAACTGCCGTCGCCGGTAACCAGAATCACCAGTTCCCCCGGCAGCCCCAGCTGGGCGCCCACGGCGGCGGGAAGCCCAAAGCCCATCGTCCCCAGGCCGCCCGAGGAAATCAGTGAGCGCGGCCGCTTGAAGCGATAATACTGGGCCACCCACATCTGGTGCTGGCCGACGTCCGTGGCGACCACCGCGTCCCCTCTGGTCAGCCGGTATAATTCCTCAATGACGAACTGCGGCTTTAATCCATTTTCCTTTTCGTACCGGAGAGGATACAACTGTTTGAGCTCCTCAATGCGTTTCAGCCAGGCCGGGCGTTCCCTTTTTTCCAAAAGCGGAAGTAAAGCCTGCAAAACCTGCTTTACGTCCCCCACAATCGGTACGTGGATGCGGACGTTTTTGCCGATTTCGGCCGGGTCGATGTCAATGTGGATGATTTTGGCCTGCGGGGCAAAGGAGGACAATTTGCCCGTCACCCGGTCGTCGAAGCGGGCACCCAGGGCAATGAGCAGGTCACATTCGGTGACCGCCAGGTTGGCGTAGCGGGTGCCGTGCAGCCCCAGCATCCCCAGAAAAAGCGGGTGGTCTCCGGGGAAGCTGGAGAGGCCCATAAAGGTATTGGTAACCGGAGCGCCGATGGTTTCGGCAAGCATCTTCAGTTCCGCGGCGGCCCCCGAGTTGATGATGCCGCCCCCGGCGTAAATCACCGGCCGCTCCGCTTCTTTGATCAGCCGGGCGGCTTCGTTGATTTTCGTCGGGTGTCCCCGGTACGTCGGCTTATAACCCCTCAAGACGATTTCCCGGGGGTACCGGAACTCGATGCTTGAGCCGGCCACGTCCCGGGGCAAATCGACCAAAACGGGGCCCGGGCGGCCGCTGGAAGCGATGTAAAATGCTTTTTTCACGATCTCGGGAAGTTTTTTGGGGTCCTTGACCAGATAATTATGCTTGGTAATCGGCATCGTAATTCCGGTTATATCCACTTCCTGGAAGGCGTCTGTCCCTACCTGGCTGGTATTGACCTGCCCGGTAATAATAACCAGCGGGACGGAGTCCATGTAGGCGTTGGCAATCCCGGTGACCAGGTTGGTCGCCCCGGGCCCGGAGGTGGCCATGCACACCCCCACGCGGCCGGTCGCCCGGGCGTAGCCGTCGGCGGCGTGGGCCGCCCCCTGTTCGTGCCGGACCAGGACGTGCTTGATTTTCGAATGGTACAGGGCGTCGTAAACGGGCACGATGGCCCCGCCGGGGAGGCCGAAAATAACTTCTACTTTTTCCTCCTCCAGGCAGCGGACCAGAGCTTCGGCAGCCGTGATTTCCATTGCCGGCCTCCCTCCTTTACTCCTCTTCTTTTCCGTTTCCGCCGGTATACCGGGAGCCGCGCAGCATGGCAATTTTGCCCGTCCGGACAAGTTCCTTGATGCCATAGGGACGCAGGGATTCTTCAAAGGCCCTGATCTTCCCCTCGTTGCCGGTACATTCCAGGGTTAACGTGCGCCGCCCCAGGTCCACAATGCGCGCCCGGAAAATTTCGGCAATCTGGGCGATCTCACTGCGCTGGCCGGGCTCCGCGCTGACCTTGATCAAGACCAGTTCGCGATCCACGTATTCTTCGGCGGTAACGTCGGTGATTTTAATCACGTCAATCAGTTTGTGCAGCTGCTTGGTCACCTGTTCCAGCGTGCGGTCGTCGCCTTCCACCACGATGGTCATCCGGGATACGGCCGGGTTGTCGGTGCGGCCCACCGCCAGGCTGTCAATGTTAAAGCCCCGCCGGCTGAACAAACCGGCCACGCGGGCCAGCACCCCCGGGTTATTTTCCACCAGTACCGCCAGTGTGCGTCGCATTGATCCACGCTCCCTCCAAAAGGCTCTCTCGCCTTGCCGTTCGTTTTTAACAAACACCCCAACCGGAGCCTACCCTAACATTTTGTCTAAGGACTCACCCGGGGGAACCATGGGAAGGACGTTTTCCTCCCGCTCAATGACAAAATCGATCATCACCGGCTTCGGCACGGCCAGGGCCTCCTGGAGCACCGGCGCCACTTCTTCGGGTTTGGTTACCCGCCTTCCCACCGCCCCGTAGGCCTCCGCCAGCTTCACAAAATCGGGGTTGCGCAGCTCCGTGCAGGAGTAGCGCCGGTTGTAGAACAGCTCCTGCCACTGGCGCACCATCCCCAGGTAGCCGTTATCCATCACGGCGATCTTCACGGGCAGGTCGTAGTTGACCGCCGTAGCCATTTCCTGGATATTCATCTGGATGCTTCCGTCGCCGGAGATGCTGAAAACTACTTCGTCAGGACAGGCCACCTGCACCCCGATAGCCGCCGGCAGGCCGAAACCCATGGTACCCAGACCCCCCGAGGAAATAAACGAGCGGGGACGGGTAAAGGTGTAATACTGCGCCGTCCACATCTGGTGCTGCCCGACGTCCGTAGCCACCCTGGCCCGCCCGCCGGTCGCCCGGTAAATCTCCCGGATTACCTGCTGCGGTTTCAAGCGGCCGTTTTCTTCGTAAGTCAAGGGATATTCCTTTTTCCACCGCTGGATTTTTTCCTGCCAGGCCCCGGGCAACCTGGGCTCCAGGCGCTCGCACAGGGCGCGCAGGGTCTTTTTAACGTCGCCCACGATGGGGATGTCCACCCGGACATTTTTGCCGATTTCCGCGGGATCAATATCGATATGAATGATCTTCGCCTCTCTGGCAAAGCAATCCAGCCGGCCCGTGACCCGGTCGTCAAAGCGAACTCCGACGGCAATCAACAGGTCGCACTCGCACACCGCATAATTGGCGTACTTGCTGCCGTGCATGCCCAGCATCCCCAAAGACAACGGGTGATCTCCGGGAAAGCCGGTCAGCCCCATCAAAGTTGCCGTCACCGGCGCCAGAATTAATTCGGCGAACCTTAGCAACTCGGCGTTGGCGCCGGAGTTGACCACCCCGCCGCCGGCGTAGATCACGGGGCGCTCGGCAGCCAGAATGGCCTGTACCGCCTCGCTCACCCGGGCCGGGGAGGGCTCCGTTACCGGCTTGTAACCGGGCAAATTCACCGGGCCCGGATCCTCGTGCTCGGTCAAGCCGGCGGACACGTCGCGCGGAATGTCCACCAGCACGGGGCCGGGGCGGCCGGTGGTGGCCAGGTAAAAAGCCTCCCGGACCACGCGGGAAAGCTCCCGGACGTCTTTCACCAGGTAGTTGTGCTTGGTCACGGGCAGCGTAATTCCCGTAATGTCGGCTTCCTGAAAAGAATCTTTCCCCAGCTGGGACGTGACCACCTGGCCGGTGATGGCGACCAGCGGCACGGAATCCATGTAGGCGTTGGCAATTCCTGTCACCAGGTTGGTCGCTCCCGGTCCGGATGTGGCCAGGCAAACGCCGGGGCGGCCGGAGGCGCGGGCGTACCCGTCGGCCGCGTGGGCGGCCCCCTGTTCGTGTCTGGTTAAAATATGACGAATTTTGCTATCGTACAGGGCGTCATAAATCGGCAGGACGGAGCCGCCGGGATAACCGAAAATGGTGTCGACGCCCTGTTCGATTAAGCATTCAACCAGAATTTGCGCTCCCGATTTAACCATGTTGCTTACCTCCGATTACCTTCCCAAAAAGGAGGCAATATTTCATTATGTAGAAAATTATTCCCCCCTCAGGCGCGGGCAATTTCCCTCTGCGCCCTTTAACCCCACTCAGCCTTTGTTGCCTTTGTCCTTTTTGCCTTTGTGCCTTTGTGCCTTTATCCTTTGAATCTTTATCTTTCTATTCCCTGGCGCCTCTGTGCCTTCACCTTTTTCACCCGGCCTGGCTGGCCTGCTGCCGGCTTTCCTCAGCAAAAATGAGGGGCCCGTCCACCCTGGTCAGTTCCCGGAAGGCATGGATCAGCTCCCAGGTAACCGGGCCGGGGCGGCCGTCACCAATCGGCCGGCCGTCCAGTTTCACGGCCGGAATAACTTCGGCGGCGGTGCCGGTTAAAAAGCACTCGTCGGCATTGTAGATATCATAGCGGGTAAACAGTTTCTCCTCAACTTTCATCCCTCTATTGCGGGCGATTTCCATCACTGCGTTGCGCGTTATGCCTTCCAGAATCCCAACGTAAGGAGGCGGGGTAATCAAAGTGGTATCCTTAACGATAAATATATTATCACCCGTGGCCTCGGCCACGTAACCCTCCTGGTTCAACATAACCGCTTCCGGCACCCCCACCAGGTTGGCTTCAATCCGGGCATAAATATTATTCAGGTAGTTAAGCGATTTCACCTGCGGGTTGCAGGCTTCGGGAAGATTCCGCCGCGTAGCCACTGTAATCATTTCCAGGCCTTTTTTATATAATTCCTCGGGATACAGCTGGATGGAAGCGGCGATACAAAAGATGGTCGGTTTGCTGCACTTTCGCGGATCCAGCCCGAGGTCCCCCGGCCCCCGGGTAACCACCAGGCGGATATACCCATCCCTTACGTTATTTCGCCGGCAGGTCTCCAGGACGACTTCTGTCATTTCTTCTTTGGACAATGAAATCTCCAGGGAAATTGCGCGCGCGGAGTTGTACAGGCGATCGATATGCTCCTTTAATTTAAACACCCTGTTGTGGTAAGCCCGGATCCCTTCGAACACACCGTCCCCGTACAAAAGGCCGTGGTCAAAAACAGAAACGACGGCGTCTTTCTCCGGAACGTACCGGCCGTTTAAATAAATAACCAGACCCATAAGAACACTCCTTTTAATATGGGAATTAGGAATTGGGAATCAGGAATTAGGGAATACAGTACCCAAAAATAATAAAACCTCTCACCCCCGGCAGCCCGGAACAACTGCCAGGGACGAGAGGTAAACCCTTCCCGCGGTACCACCCTGTTTGCCCTTACCTCGCGATAAGGGCCCCTTTTGTGTCTTTGCACCAAGACACGGCCCTGATAACGGACGGACTGCCCGGCCCGGCTTAATCGGCAGGCTTTAAGCCGCCTTTCGGCCGGCAGCTCCGGGGTGATCCATTTCACCTGGCCCGGCACCGGTTTTCAGCTTCCCCGGCTCTCTGTAGCCTGAAAACACAGGTTACTTGCTCCCCTTCATTGCTTTTCCCCTGATAAACCTGTTTTTTTAGTATACTAAATCGGCCAAAGCAATGTCAAGATTTTTTTTCGCCTGCACTCCAGGCACCAGGGTTGGTCAGGCGACTTGCTGGCGAGTTTGTCCCCGGTAACGGTGTCAATACTCTCCGGGTTCTGCTGCGGATTGCTGACCGCGATAGACGAAGCCCGGGAGCCCGATAATTTTTCGCTTGATATTGTGCTATATTTTACGTATAATATCCTTAAAAGGAGGTGCTTCCTATGCTCTCATTCGACCTCGATAGCCTGGTCAGCGCTACCGCACTCTCCAGGTCTCCAGGAAGGTACCTGGCCAAGTGCAAGGAAAAACCGCTGTTGATCCTCAGAAACAACGAGGTGGAAGGAGTGCTGTTAAGCGCAGACACATATAAGGAACTGCTGGAGTCCTACGAGCTGGTTCAGGATATCAGGCTGGCCCGCGAGGTCTTCGGGCAGCCCACCGATAACCCCGAAGACAAGGACGTGTTCGAAATGATGCGGGAAGTCGAGGAACGGGGCCGTGTACAGCGTTAAACCCAAGAACGCCAACCGCTTCCGCCACGACTACACGAAGCTGACGCCAACAGAGCGGGAGAAAGTGCGGCGCACTTTAGAAGGGCTGGCCGAAGATCCGCGACCACCCGGCTGCATCTGCCTGGAAAAGAACTACCACAGGCTGCGTGTCGGAAACATCCGCATCCTCTACCAGATCCTCGACGCCGAAAGAACGGTCCTCATCGGAGCCGTAGACAGACGGGATGAGAAGACGTACAAGGACTGGAAGAGATACTTTAAGTAAAGGGATGTTCAGAAGCAATTAAATGATTCCCTCTTTGCGCAACGCGTCGAGATCGGCGGGTGAATAACCCAGCCCGGTCAAAATTTCCCCGGTGTGCTCGCCGGGCTCCGGCGGAGCCAGCCGGACCTGGGCGGGGGTGGCGGAGAGCTTGATGGGAAAGCCCAGCTGTTTGATTTTCCCCAGGCGGGGATGCTCCAGCGTAAAAACCATCCGGCGGTGGAGAACCTGCGGATCGGCAAACACTTCGGCAAGGTTGTACACCGGCCCGCCGCAGGTATCGATTTGCTGGAAAATCTCCACCCACTCGTCGCGGCTGCGCAAAAGGAATTGTTCACGTAAAAAAGCGCGCAGCTCGTCTTGCTTTTCGTCAACAAACTGCCATTTAACGTATTCTTCTTTGCCGAGGAAACGGCACAGCTTTTCCCAGAAATGGAGTTCTAAAGCGCCCAGGCTGACGTAGCGCCCGTCTTTGGTCCGGTACACGTCGTAACAGGCGTACCTGCCCGTCAGCCTGGTCTCCCCGGGGCCCGGGACGATCCCGTCGACAAAGAAACTCCCCGCGACAGTGGGCAGCCAGGAAATCACGCCGTCCAGCATGGCAATGTCCACGAACTGGCCCCGGCCGGTCTGCCGCCGGGCCATTAACGCCAGAAGGATGCCGATGGCCGCCATCAACGCTCCGCCGCCGATGTCGGCAATCTGCACGCCCGGCACCGCGGGCGCTTCTCCGGCCCGGCCGGTAATCCCGAGGACGCCGGCGTAGCCGAGGTAATTTATATCGTGGCCCGGTTTGGCCGCGTACGGGCCGTCCTGGCCGTAACCCGAAAGGGAGCAGTAAACCACGCCCGGATTGAGGTCTTTCACTGTTTCGTAGTCAATCCCCAGTTTCTTGGCCACACCGGGCCGGAAACCTTCCAGGACGACGTCCGCCTCCCGGACCAGCCGGTAAAAAATTTCTTTCCCTTTTGCCGTGCCCAGATTCAGGGTGAGGCTTTTTTTATTCCGGTTGAGCAGGAGGAAAATTCCGCCGGTATCCTGGACTAAAGGCGGGTACCACCGGATGTAGTCCCCCGGACCGGGCTGCTCCACCTTGATCACTTCCGCGCCGAAGTCGGCCAAAAGCAGGGAGCAAAACGGACCGGGCAGCAGCCGGGTCAAGTCCAGCACTTTGATTCCTTCCAGAGGCAGGCTCAATTTACTTTCATCCTTTCTCCAGTCTTTCTTTCGCCCTGGCAATTGCCCTCCGCACTTCGTCCGGGGACGGGCCGCCCGGCGAACGGCGGGCCTTGACGCACCGATCGATGGCAATAAACTGGTAAACGTCTCCTTCAATGACCGGCGAAAACTGTTTGTATTCCTCCAGGGCCAGCTCCGCCAGGGTCTTTTTTTCCTGCAGGCAGTAATAAACAATCCGGCCGGTAATCCCGTGGGCCTCCCGGAAAGGCACCCCTTTGCCAACCAGGTAGTCGGCCAGGTCGGTGGCGTTGGTAAACCCTTCCCCGGCGGCGCGGGCCATCTTCTCCTTATTCACCTGCAGGGTGGCCACCAGCGGCCGGAAAACCAGCAGACACTTTTTCACGGTGTCCACCGCGTCAAAAAGCGCTTCTTTATCTTCCTGGAGGTCTTTGTTGTAGGCCAGAGGCAGGCCCTTGAGGACGGTCAAAAGGGAAACCAGATCCCCGAAAACGCGGCCCGCCTTGCCCCGGACCAGTTCGGCCACGTCGGGGTTTTTCTTTTGGGGCATCATGCTGCTGCCCGTGCTGTAGGCGTCGTCCAGTTCCACAAAACCGAACTCCGCGCTTGCCCAGAGCACAATTTCTTCCCCCAGGCGGCTTAAGTGCACCATGATCAGGGCGGCGGCGGCGAGGAATTCGACGATAAAATCGCGGTCGCTCACGGCATCCAGGGTGTTTTCGGCCACCGCCGAAAAACCCAGCTCGCGCGCCACGTAATGAGGATCGATGGGCAGGGTGGTACCGGCCAGGGCCCCGGCGCCCAGCGGCAGGACGTCCGTGCGCCGGTAGCAATCCCTTAGCCTTTCCCGGTCCCGGTCAAACATCTGGACGTAGGCCAGCAGGTGGTGGGCGAAGGTGATCGGCTGGGCGCGCTGCAGGTGGGTATAGCCGGGCATGACGGTGTCCACGTGCTTTTCCGCCAGGTCCAGCAGGGCGCTCTGCAACTCCTGCAAGAGGCGGGCGATCCCGTCAATCTCTTCTTTTAAATACAGGCGGACGTCCAGGGCCACCTGGTCGTTGCGGCTGCGGGCGGTGTGGAGCTTTTTCCCCGGCTCGCCGATTTTCGCGATCAAAAGCTGTTCGATATTCAGGTGAATGTCTTCGGCTTCCCTGGAAAACTCCACCCGCCCGGCTTCGATCTCGGCCAGGATTTCTTTTAACCCGTCAATAATCAGCCGGGTTTCTTCCGGAGTCAAAATGCCCTGCCGCCCCAGCATGGCGGCGTGCGCGATGCTGCCCCGGATGTCCTGGCGGTACAGCCGGCAGTCGAAACCAATTGAAGAGTGAAAATCGTCCACTAACTGGCTCGTTTCCTTCTGGAAGCGGCCGCTCCAAAGTTTTTTCACATGTCTTCACCCGGTTTAAAATTTTACCAGCTACCAAACAAGATTTGCTCCTATTTTACTTGATGGCAAAAAAGTCGGCAAGTCCAAAAACCAGGCCAAAAAACCGGGGCGTAAAAAGCCGGCAAAAAACTTTATCCCCGGCCAAAGGGGGATAAATAAATAAATAAGCCCGGGTTTTTCACCCGGCATAGATCAATCCAGATAATCTTTTAATTTTTTACTCCGGCTGGGGTGGCGGAGCTTGCGCAGCGTTTTTGCTTCGATCTGCCGGATCCGCTCCCTGGTCACCCCGAACCGCTGGCCTACTTCTTCCAAGGTGCGCGCCCTCCCGTCATCCAGACCGAAGCGCAGGCGGAGCACCTTTTGCTCCCGGTCGGTCAGGGTGGTGAGAACCTCGTCCAGCTGCTCGCGCAGCATGGTGAAAGACGCTTCTTCAGCCGGCGCCCGCGCCTCCTGATCCTCAATGAAATCTCCCAGGTGGGAATCCTCTTCCTCGCCAATGGGCGTTTCCAGGGAAACGGGCTCCTGGGCAATCTTTAAAATATCCCGCACCTTTTCCTCGGAAATGTTCATTTCTTTGGCGATTTCTTCCGGCGTGGGATCCCGGCCGTACTCCTGAAGGAGCTGGCGGGAAACCCGGATCAGCTTGTTGATGGTTTCCACCATGTGGACGGGGATCCGGATCGTTCTGGCCTGATCGGCGATCGCCCGGGTAATTGCCTGGCGAATCCACCAGGTGGCATAGGTGCTGAACTTGTAACCCTTCCGGTAGTCAAACTTTTCCACTGCCTTAATCAGGCCCAGGTTTCCCTCCTGGATTAAGTCCAGGAAAAGCATCCCCCGCCCCACGTAACGCTTGGCAATGCTCACCACCAGCCGCAGGTTAGCTTCCGCCAGCCGCCTTTTGGCCTCTTCGTCCCCCTGCTCGATGCGCTTGGCCAGCTCGATTTCCTCTTCGGGAGTCAACAGAGGAACCCTCCCGATTTCCTTGAGGTACATGCGTACGGGATCATCGATGCTGATCCCTTCGGGAATGGTCAGGTCAATCTCAACCTCTTCGGACGGGCTTTCCTCCAGGGCAGGGTTGTCGATCGACTCCAAATCGGCAGCTTCCGGAACTATCTCAATACCCATCCCGGACAGCTTTTCGTAGATGTCGTCAATCTGCTCGGGCGACAAGTCAATCCCCTGCAAACTGTCCATGATCTCGGTATAGGTAAGGGTTCCTCTTTTTTTTCCTTTTTCAATTAATTCCTTGATGCTGTCGACCTTGGCTTCTTCTCTCATGAAGATAGCTCTTTACCCCCTTTACCGGCAGGGCCGGCTTCCCCTCCCGGCAAACTTAAAAGCTGCGCCAGTTCTTTTAAAATGACATTTACCTGTTCCCGGTCGTTGTTTTTTTCCGCCCGGGCCAGTTCCCGGAGAAGGCGATCTTTCTTCTGCGCCCGGTTGTTGTTCTTAATGGTTTTCAATAAATCCGCCAGCACCCCGGGGGAATCGCCCAGCGGGGATTCTTCCAGCAACAGGCGGCTGACTGTTTTGCGCTCCCCTTCTTCCAGCCGGTCCATCCAGTCCGCCGGTTCCAGCTGTTCATCCGGATGCTTCACGAAGGCATAAACCTTTTTCAAGACCGGGTTTTCGATTAATTCTTCATCTAATTCCTCTTTTACCACCGGTAAATACTCCGGTTTCTGGATAACCAGGCGAATTATTTCTTGCTCGGCAATTTTTTTGGCATCTGTTAATATATTATGCGTTTTATTAGCAATTTTATCCGGTATTGGCTGTCTTAATCGCCGCTCAACCTGAAAACGCCTTAATTCGCTTTTGATCGCATCCCAACTTAAGTTGAGGCGGGCGGCAATCAGCCTGATGCTTTCTTCCTGCTCCACGGGGCTGGCCATTCTGGCCACGCTCCCGATGACCTGCTGCAGAATCCTTTTTTTGTCGCCGGTGGTCCGGGCGGCCTGGTCAAGCTTATACTCCAACAACGGGCGGGCGTCTTCCACCAGCGCATCCCAGGCCGGGCGCCCGTGAGTGCGCAAATACTCATCGGGATCTTTGCCCTCCGGGATGCTGACCACCCGGACCTGAAAACCCAGCTCCTGGAGCATATCCAGACCGCGCAACGCGGCCGCCACTCCCGCCGCGTCAACGTCGTAGGCGATGACCACCTCCGTGGTATAGCGCTGCAGCAGCCTGCCCTGCTCGGCGGTTAAGCTGGTGCCCAGGGAGGCAACGGCATTGCCGACACCGGCCTGGTGGGCGCTGATCACGTCCATGTACCCTTCCATCAGGATGGCGAAACCCTGCTCGCGGATGGCCGGGCGGGCGAGATCCAGGCCGTACAAAAGGTGCCTTTTATTAAACACGGCGGTTTCCGGGCTGTTCAAGTATTTGGGCTCCCCTTCGCCCAGGATCCGGCCCCCGAAGCCGGCAATTTTGCCGCGGGCGTTGCGAATGGGGAAGATGACCCGGCGGCGGAAGCGGTCGAAAGGTCGGCCGCGCTCGCTTAAAACCGCCAGGCCCGCCGAGAGGATTTCCTCCCGGGAGTAATTATGCCCTTGCAGGTAATTCAGCAAACTGTCCCAGCCGTCCGGTGCGTAGCCCAGCCCGAAACGCAGGACGGTTTCTTTCTGCAAGCCCCGCCTGGCCAGGTAGTCCCTGGCCGGGGCGCCCTCCGGACGGTCGTGCAAACATTGCCGGTAAAATTCCCCGGCCAGCTCATTCATTTCCCACAGGCGGTTTTCCAGGCGGACCCTTTTTTGTTCGTCCTCCTGCCGGACGGCGGGAATGGCGATTCCCGTCCGGGCTGCCAGCTGCCTGACCGCCTCGGGGAAAGTGAGGTTTTCCATGGCCATCAGAAAATTAAATACGTTCCCGCCGGCGCCGCAGCCAAAACAGTGGAAAATCTGCTTTTCCCTGCTTACCGTAAAGGACGGGGTTTTTTCCTGGTGAAAAGGACACAGGGCTACATAATCTTTCCCTTTCTTCGTCAGGCGCAGGTACTCGCCGGCCACCTCGACGAGGTCCGCCTGCTCCCTGATCCTTTCGATTAATTCCCGGGAAATAAAGGTTCCCACGAAAACCACCTTTTTGACTTATTCGCTATTGACTACCATTTTTCCTTCCCATCGATCGACAATTTAAAAATTACCCCCGGCACCGCTTACCTGGCCGGGCCGGGGGTGGAACGCCGCACGCTGTTTTGGCTAATTGCTTCGGTTGCGCAGACCCCGGGTTGCCCTGGCAACCGCGATGACCCTTTTGGCCAGCAACTGAACCCTTTTCAGCGCCTGCGCATCCTCGCCGGCAGGTTCCTGCGCGCACGCCCCCTGGTGCCCGGCATCCTCCTCGGAAAATCCATCCCCCACAACGGTCATCCCCTGGCAGAGCATCATATCGTGGAGCGCCCTCAGGGTCGTCTCCTGACCCCCGAAACGGGCGTTCCCGACCGTCACCGCCCCGCCCACAACATTCAGCAAAGCTCTCTCCCTGCGCAGCAACCTGGTTTTGTCCCAAAAGGCCTTCAACGGCGCCGACACGGTACTGAAGTAAACGGGACTGCCGATGATGATGCCGTCGGCCTTCCGCATGATTTTGAACGTCTCTTCCAGTTGGGTTCCCCGGAAGCATTTTCCTGCGCACGGAGAGGAACAGGCCAGGCAGTAGGGAACTTTCTGCTCTTTCAGGATTTCCGAAACCTGTAAAAAGATAAACTCCGCCCCGGCGTCTTCGACAATTTGCCGGACGCTCCGCAGCAAGCGGGCCGTATTCCCATCCGGCCGGGGGCTGCCGTTGATAGCCAGAATAAGCATTACTCTACCCTCTTTGGAAAAAATGATGCAGTAAAGATTAATAAAGTTCACCGGCGCAAAGGCACAAAGTACAACACACGGTAAAAAAACAAAGTTGACAGGTGCCAGGTTTAAAAGTGTTCAGGTGTCAAGGCATAAAGTATAATAGAATAAGCACAAAGTAAAGGGACAATGGCCTATAAAGTTAAAAAGTAATCCTGGATCAGATCCTATAATTTGGATTTTCCCCTTTTGGAAGTCAAGACAGAGATAAACCTTTCCCGGGAAAAACCCCCTTAAATAATAATACGCTGCGGGACGGAAAATTTCCTTTTTCACCGGAAAAACTTTTTTTACCTGGCGGCCGGATACCTTTTCTCCGGACTTCTCTTTCCCCTGCGCATTTTACCTTTTCCCTCTTTAACCTTGCGCCTCGCACTTCTGTACCTCTGTACCTCTTTGCCTCTTGCCTCTGTGCCTTGATACCACTTTCTACCTAATCTGCACGCTGCGGTACTGGATCGCCTCCGCCAGGTGAGCGGTGCCGATAACGTCGCTATTGTCCAGGTCGGCGATGGTCCGGGCCACCTTCAAGATGCGATCGTGGGCGCGGTTGCTGAAGTTGAGCCGGCGGAAAGCAGTTTGAAACAAAGTCTTCGCCTCCCTGGTCAAAGGACAGTGTTTCCGGACCTGGGCCGGCGTCATCCGGGCGTTCCAGGCGGCATTACCGAATCTTTCTTGCTGGACTGCCCTGGCCTGATTTACTCTTTTTTTAATGGCGCCAGACGCCTCGCCGGGCGACGCATCATTTAACTCCCGGTAATCAAGGCGCGGCACCTCCAGGTGGATATCGATCCGGTCCAGCAGGGGGCCGGAGATGCGGTTTACATAACGCTGCACCTGGTAGGGTGTACATGAACAATTTCCGGCGGGGTCGCCGTGAAAACCACAAGGGCACGGATTCATGGCAGCGATCAGGATAAAACTGGCCGGGTAAGTTACCGCCGCATTCACCCGCGAAATGGTGATTACCCTATCTTCCAGGGGCTGACGGAGAGACTCCAAAACGTCTTTGGAAAACTCCGGCAGTTCGTCGAGAAATAAAACGCCAAAATGGGCAAGACTTATTTCCCCCGGCCGGGGGTAGCGCCCCCCGCCAACGAGGGCGACGGCAGAGGCGCTGTGGTGAGGCGCCCGGAAAGGCCGCCTGGTGACCAGGGGCTGCTCCGGGGTCAGCAGGCCGGCCAGGCTGTGGATTTTGGTCACTTCAATGGCTTCTTCAAAGGTAAGATCCGGAAGGATGCCGGGAAGCCTCCTGGCCAGCATGGTTTTTCCCGATCCCGGACTGCCGATCATCAATACGTTGTGACCCCCGGCGGCGGCTACTTCCAGGGCGCGCCTGGCGGCGGCCTGGCCTTTTACGTCGGCCATATCCGGTTCTCCGTCCACATTGTTTGCCGCCAGCAAGTTCTCGAGATCCACCTGGTAAGGGGCGATCTTTTCTGCGCCGCGCAAGAAATTGTTTAACTGCTCAAGGCTGTCTACCGGGTAAATTTTCGCTCCCCGGACGAGGGCCGCCTCCCGGGCATTTTCGGAAGGGACGATTACTTCCCGGAGGCCCTGTTCACAGGCGGCCAGCACATTGGGCAAAACGCCGGTGACCCGGCGTAAAGTCCCGTTCAGCGAAAGCTCGCCGATCAATACATAACGTTTTAACGCCCCGGCATCGATCTGCCCCGTGGCCGCTAAAATCCCGGCCGCGATGGGCAAATCGTAAAGCGGGCCCTCTTTGCGGATGTCGGCCGGGGCCAGATTGACGGTAATCCGCCCCAGGGGATACTCAAAACCGGAATTTTTCATGGCCGCCCGGACGCGGTCCCGCGCCTCCCTGACCGCCGGGTCGGGAAGCCCCACCAGATCAAAACAGGGCAGGCCATTGGAGACGTCAACCTCCACCTGCACAACCTGCCCGTCCAGACCATGCAAGGCAGTGCTTTTAACGATGGCTAACATGCAAAGCCTCCAAAACAGCCGTCGGCCGTCGGTCGTCAGACATCGGAAATAAGGAAAAATGCGTGCTCTTCACCCCAAAAAATCGTCAAAAAAATTTTTCATTCTGGTGCTGGTGGACTTGAGGGGCATGGGTTTCTATGCTATGCCTTATTGATTAACTTCGCTGCCAGTTTAAATTTTCCTTCCTTAATTCGCCAAAAAAATCAACCTGGCCAACCACTTCGGACTGGAACGCGACGGCACAAAATGGCGCGGTACAGGTTACCGGGGCAAAAAGGCAGTTGTGCAGATCCATTATCATCACGGCGGCGATCTGGTTCCTGCCGGCACACTGAACAGAATCAGGGAGCAACTTGGATTTCCCGATTTAGAGACGATGCGCAAATATTACGATCAAGACTTATGAAAAGCAGGTTTTCGAAAAAACCTTGAGGAATCCCGCTTTTTCAAATTTTGTTCAAATCCCGTATCTCCCGCACGCCCAGGTCGAAAGCCTTCAGGTTCAGTTCCCGGGCCGCCTGGTCGGTGAAAAGTTCGGTGATGGTCCGGCGGTAGCTGTCCAGGGTGATGGGAAGCAGCCCTGTCCCGGCCAGGGCACCGGTCAGCACCACGTTGGCCGCCACCGGGCTGCCGGCCTGTCGGGCAACGTCGGTGGCGGCAAAAGAAAGAATCAGCCGGGCCAGCTTCCCGATTTCCGCCTTCAAATCGTCCAGGGAGGGGTAGGCGGTACTGCCCTGCAGCACGCTGATGGGGTAATTGGGGTGCTCGTTCATGATCACCCGGGTTTCTTTGTTCCCGAAAACTCGCAATACCCGCAGGCACTCCATCGGTTCCAGGGCCGCCACCAGATCCGCCTTGCCGCGCGGGATCAGGGGACCGATTTCCCGGCCGCGGGTGATCCGGACGTGGCTCATTACCGAGCCGCCCCGCTGGGAAGCGCCGAAAGTTTCCCCCACCGCCACGGTCAGGCCCTCTTTTACCGCCGCGCCGGCCACGATCTGGGAGGCCAGCACGTTTCCCTGGCCGCCTACGCCGGCGATGATCACATTGATCGTTTGGTCCGTGATTTGCTCCGCCACGGCTTATTCCACCCCTTCCACGATAATCGCCTGCTGCGGGCAGTTGGCCGCGCAAACCCCGCACCCCGTGCAGATGGTTTCGTCGATGCGGGCCTTGCCGGCGCCGGCGTCCCAGATGCAGGCCGGGCAGGAAAACACCCGGCTGCAAAAACGCATACAGCCGCAGGCGTCGCCGAGGCAGCGCTCCTGGTCCACGTAAACCCGGGCCTTTTTCGTTTTCCGCGCCGCCACCAGGGCGCATTCCCGGCGTAAGACAAGCACGTGGAGCCGGTTCTGCTGAAGAAGATCGTAAACCACCCGGGTGGTTGTTTTAATGTCGTAGGGATCCTGGATGGTAAAGGGAATTCCCAGCCCCGCCACCACTTCCTCGATGGCCACCGCCGGTACTTTTTCCCCCATGGCGTTTACCCCCATGCCCGGGTGGGGCTGGTGGCCGGTCATGGCGGTGGTTCCGTTGTCCAGGACAACGCAGAGGAAACGGGCCTGGTTGTAGCGGGCGTCGATCAGGGCCGGCACGGCGGCGTGGAAGAAGGTGGAATCGCCGATCATGGCCACCACCGGCTGGCTAAAACCCAGGCGGGCCAGTTTGCTTAAACCCGATGCCACGCCTACGCTCGCCCCCATGCAGTGGGCCGTGCGCAGCAAATAATACCCGGTGCGGCCCAGCCCCAGGGTGTAGCAGCCGATGTCCCCGGTGACGAAGCCGTGGCGGCCGTCCAGTTCCAGAGCGGCCCGGACGGCCCAAAAGGAGGCGCGGTGAGGGCAGCCGGGGCAAAAAGCCAGTTCCCGATCGATAACCGGAACCGGGGCAAAAGGGGGCGGGCCTTGCGCCGGGGAAGCGGCCCCCTCTCCGGCGATCAGCTCCGGGGCAGCCGGCTCCGGAACGGGCAGCCCCGCCACGGCGGCCAGGGCCTTCACCATGATGTCCACGTTCAACTCGCCTATCCCCGGTCCGCCAGGACCGGCCACGTGCCCGCTGCTCTTCCCGTAAAAAGATAGTTTACCCACTGCGGGCCAGTGCCGGGCGGCCAGGCTGATGACGTTTTCCTCCAGAACGGGTTCGATTTCCTCGGCAAAGATGACTTTCTTCGCGCTCCGCAGACGGCCCAGCACCAGTTTCTCCGGCAGGGGCCAGGTCAGACCCAGCTTTAAAAGGCCGGCCCGGTCAGTTAAACCCAGGATTTCCACCGCTTCGCGGGCGTAAAGAAAGGCCGGGCCGCAGCCGATCACCAGAAGTTCAGCTCCGGCGGGTCCTTCGTACCGGTTAAAAGGCATTTCTTCGCCCATTTCGGCCGCGCGCCGGAGCTTTTCCTCCTGCCTTTGGTGATAGATGGCAACGGCGCCCGGATCGGTGAGAAAACGCTGGTCCTTTCCGAAGAAAGGTTTCTTTTTCCGCGGCGGAAGTTCTCCCAGGGTCACCTTCCCGCTGGCGTGGCAGATCCTGGTAACCCCCCTGACGATCACCGGATGCTGGAGGGTTTCGGAGAGTTCAAAGGCAGCCTTCACCATCTCTTTCGCTTCGGCGACGGTGGCCGGCTCCAGAACCGGCACGTGGGCCAGCCTGGCCAGGTAGCGGGAGTCCTCTTCCTTGATGCTGGAGTGGGCGTGGGGATCGTCGCCGACGAAAATGACCAGGCCGCTTCCGGTCCCCGACATGGAGAGGGTGGTTAAAAAGTCGGCGGCGACATTCAGCCCGTCGGGCTTCATCACGGCCAGGGCGCGCACGCCCGCGAAAGAGGCGGCCGCCGCCCCCTCCAGGGCCACTATTTCGTTGATTGACCACTCGGCGTAGAGGTTGAATTCCGCGGCCAGCCGGCCCAAAATGCTCAATACCTCGGCGGTGGGCGAACCCGGGTAGGAGGAGGCGAAACCGACCCCGGCTTCGAGGGCGCCGCGGGCAACCGCCTCGTTGCCGGTGAGCAGGACCGCCTGTCCCGGCTGGTCCGTTCTTACCCCGGTAATGCTCATCCGTTGTTCCCTCCTTGCCGCAGCAGTTGTTCACGGTATTCGCCGGAAAGGCGCAGGTAGCCGTCCCCGGTCTGGGTGTTCAGCACGCGCAGTTTCTTGTTGAAAGCCGCCCGGCGCAAAATGGGCAGGCGCTCTTCCGGGTAGGGCCGCAGCTCGATTACTCCCGCCGCCCGGGCTTCCTCCACCAGCGCCCTCCCCGCGGCAGTGCGCACGACCAGAGTGTTCCAGGCCGGGTCGTACTCCGTGGAACCCACCGAGACGTCGGCCAGTTCAGCGGTGGGGTCGAAACATTCCGGGCAGGCGGGCCGGATGAACGGCCGCGCCTCGTCCACGGGAACCAGCAATTCTTTGCCGCTGGTAAAGGTGATTTTTAACCCTTCCACCGGGATGTCCACTTTCCATATTTCTTCGGGGCCGGCCTTTTCCGCCAGGAACCCATAGAAACCGGGGGTCAGCGCCCAAAAGCAAAAGAGTCCGATCACGAATAAATCCAGCTTCGCCGCCGGCAGGCGGGAAAACTGCTGCTCTTGCGCCAGTCCCTGCATTTTGCGAAGCGCGGTGACCTGGCAGGGCCGGCCCACCACCGCCAGGCGCCGGCGTCCTTCCCGTACAGCCTGCGGCAGCGCGGATAAGCTCGGGCAGGCGGAGTATTTGGAGCCGGCGCAGGCCAGCAGGTCCTCCGCCGTGGCGGCGACGGCCGGCTCCGGGAGGGCGGCGCCGTTTCCCCGGACCGCCAGGGCGGCGTCAATGCGCCCCTGCTGCAGCAAAAAGGCAAGCAGGGCGGTGACCGTCCCGCCGTACTGGGCGCGGGCGCCGATCTCGCTGTCCCGCGCCCGGCTGAAGTAAATGGCGGAGTGCTCACCCAGAACGTGGTCTGTGCGGGGCGCGCCAAAAACCCGGCGGTCCAACTCCCCCAAGTCAGTGGGGGTGCGGGGGCAGACCCGGTAGCAATTCCCCTCGGCGAGGCCGCAGGGGTAAATTACCGCCACCTTTTCCCGGACGGCGTAAATATACGGGCAAAGGGCAGCGCAGGCCCCGCAGGCGGTGCACCGGTTCTGATTCTGGACCAGTGCCTTTAATTCAACGGGGCCGCCTTGTTCCGGAAGCAATATTCTTTCTCCTCCCTCGGAAAAAATAGTCGTCGGTCGGTCAGTCGACAATCGTCGGGATTGGGGGGAAAAAATTCATCCTGTGGTTTACCGTTTACAATTCAATTTAAGTTTTCTCCGTTTGCTTTTTAATTCCTTTTTGCTTTAACAAATAATTGATCCGGGGCCAGAGCGGGTAAGTATTTTTCATAGCGCACTGTAACGCTTGACAATTATTTCTCCAAAAGATTATCCTTTATAAGGGTGATCCCTGTGGAGCAATGGCGCCTCTTCTGGGCCGTTAATCTGCCGGCGCCGCTAAAAGCGAAGCTGGCCTCCCTGCAGGAAAAAATAAAACCCACCGGCGTCGACGCCAAATGGGTGGAAAAAGAGAACCTGCATTTAACTTTGCAATTTTTAGGAAACGTAGACGCCGCAAAGGTAGCCATGCTCATCACCAACATGCAAAAAACCCTGGCCGGCTTCCCCGCCTTTCCCCTGCGCCTGGGCGGTCTGGGTTTCTTCCCAGGCGCCGGAAAACCCCGGGTCTTCTGGGCCGGAATCGCAGGGGACCTGGTTTCCTTGCGGCACCTGCACGAACAGGTCCAAAAGGCAAATCTTTTGTCCGGCTTCCCGGCCGAAGAGCGGGAATTCAGCCCGCACCTGACCCTGGCCCGGCTGCGCTCGAACCGGGGGGTGAGCGCCCTTTTAAAGGCGGTGGAGGAGTTGGGCGAATCCGCCGCCGACCTGGGGGAGTTGAGCGTGACTTCCGTAGATTTAATGAAGAGCGAGTTAAGCCGCCGCGGCCCCACCTATACCGTCCTTGCCGCGGTAAAACTTCGCCCCTGATCACTCCTTTTTTACGGAGTTCTCGGAGGAGCGTTCGTTTTTGATCAGCACGAAAATATTCATATCCAGGAATAGCATCTACCCCTAATTCCTAATTCCCAGTCCCTAATTCCTGTTTTTTGGGAGGTTTCAGGTATGGTGCGCAAACACGTTTTCATCAGCGGCCGGGTGCAGGGCGTTTATTTTCGCAAGTACGCCCAGGAAGCGGCCCTGGCCCTCGGCGTCACCGGCTGGGTGCGGAACCGGCGTGACGGCCGCGTGGAAGCCGTTTTGGAGGGTAAAAAAGAAGCCGTGGAAAAAATGGTCGGGTGGTGCCGGAAAGGTCCGCCTTCATCCTTTGTCGAGCACGTGGAAGTTCACGAAGAAAAGTTTCAAGGGGAATTTTCGGATTTCCGGATCGCGCCCACCGTGTAAAGTTCCGGGGGACAACCGCTTGTCCTCCTTACTCCTTGTGCTCCGGCTTCTCCGGACCTTTGTCCTCCTGTCCTTCTTTCCTCCCGAACCTTTTTCTTTGGATCTCTGCTCCCCTTGCCTTTCTGTACCCTACGCTTTTTCTTTGTGTATTTCGATGCTTGTGCCTCTTTACTTCTGCCTATGTACCTTATCCTTCCACCACGCCTTATAAAACCTTTCGCCCCCCTTTTAAATTTCTGTTGTTGCCATTACCACCAATCTCCTCTATAATCAGTTAATAGGGTGGTACTGGTAACGGTGGCAACAGTAAATAAAAAATGGATTATAAAAGAAACAAATCCCGTCTTGAAAGACATCTTCGCCCGGCATCTGCACATCTCCCCTCTTCTGGCGCAAATTTTGCTCAACCGCGGCCTTTTCTCCTTAACCGAAGCGGCCCAGTTTCTTTACGGCGACCTGTCCTGCCTTCCCGATCCCTTTCTTTTCCAGGACATGGACCGGGCGGTGGAGCGTATTCTGCTGGCCGTTAAGCGCCGGGAAAAAATTCTGGTTTACGGGGATTACGATGCGGACGGCATTACCGGCACGGTGCTGCTGGTTCAGGCCCTCACCCGACTGGGGGCAACGGTGGATTTTTACGTCCCCCACCGGCTGCACGAAGGGTACGGCCTGCATCTGGAGCCGGTGAAAAGGGCGCACGCCCAGGGCTTTACCCTGGTCATCACCGTCGATTGCGGGATCAGCGGGGCCGAGGTGGTCGCCTGGGCAAAAAACAACCGGGGCCCCGATTTCATCATCACCGATCACCACCAGGTGCCTGCCCGGCTGCCTGCCGCACTGGCCGTCATCAACCCGAAACGGACGGATTGTCCTTACCCGTTTAAAGAACTGGCCGGGGTGGGGGTGGCCTTGAAACTGGTCCAGGCGCTGTTCCGGGAAAGACCTGCTCCCGGCCGGCCGGCCTGGCAGGACTACCTGGATCTGGCCTGCCTGGGCACGGTCGCCGACCTGGTTCCTCTGCTGGGGGAAAACCGCCTCCTGGTCAAGTACGGCCTTCCCCTGCTGGCCGGGACAAAGCGGCCGGGCTTAAGGGCCCTGCTCGCCGCGGCAGGCTGCCCGGAAGAAAAACTGGACACCCGCGAGATCAGCTTCGGCCTGGCCCCCCGTTTAAACGCCATGGGCAGAATGGGCGATGCCGGCCAGGCGGTAAGGCTCTTACTCTGCCCGGACGCGGAGATGGCGGAGAAAATGGCGGCGGGCCTGGAAGAAGCCAACCGGCAGAGACAGGCCGTCGAGCAAACCGTCCTGAACGAAGCGCTCCAAATGCTTGACGAAGACCCGCGACAAAAACAGTCCCGGATCATCCTCCTCGCCCGTGAAACGTTTCACCCGGGGGTCACAGGCATTGTGGCCTCCCGGCTGGTGGAAATCTTTTACCGTCCGGTAATGCTGGTCTCTCTGGCGGAAGGGTACGGGAAAGGTTCCGGCCGCAGCATTCCCGGCTTTCATCTCTACAACGCTTTGTCCTATTGCCGGCAGCATCTGCTCTCTTACGGCGGGCACGCCCAGGCCGCCGGCTTTACCCTGGAAGCCGGCCGGCTTGAAGATCTGGCCGCCTCCCTCAACGAATATGCGCGGAAACATTTACCGGACGATTTGCTCGTTCCGCAATTGGAGCTGGACGGGCTGGCTTCCCTGACGGAAGTTACCGAGCAGTCAGTCAACGAATTAAACCTGCTCCTCCCCTTCGGCTCCGGCAACCCGGAGCCTGTGCTGGGCTGCCTGGGGGCGACCATCCTCCGGTTAAGAGAGGTGGGCCGCGAGGGAAATCACCTGAAGCTTTTCCTCAAAGAAAACGGCGTTTTCCGGGACAGCATCGGCTTTCGCCTGGCCGGCCTCGCGGCGCCGGAAATCGCCGAAGGAAAAACAGTGCACCTGGCCTTTACCCCCGTACTGGACCAGTACAACGGCAAGACCCGGGTCCAGCTGGAATTAAAAGACATCTGCCCGGCGGAAGGAACTCCGGGTGCGGGATCGGCCGGCTTTCTCCCGGAGCAGCAAATGATCACCGCTTACCCTGCTCCTGCTTCTGCTGCTGCTGTTGCTTCCGCTTCTCCCGCCGGTCCTCCTGCTTTTGCTTCTCCTGCTGCTGAACCCGCTCCCGCCCCCGTTTCTGCTCCGGCTTCTGAACGGGATTCCGGCAGAGAACCTCCGGTTTCCCTGCCGGAATTTGCCTGGTCCTGGTTCGCCGCTTACGCCCGGTTTCCCGGCCGGATCTTTTTGCCTCCCCAGCCGTCGAAAAGTCCCGCTCCGGCCGCCCGGGAAGCGGCCGCCGCATCCTCCGTCTGCCCGCCGCCGCAGGCAGGCGGCCGCCTGGACAACCTGAAAATAACGGACCTGCGCAATTTACCGGGAAAGCTCGCCCGGCTGGCAAATTTAAGTGCCGGCGGGCGGCGGACCGTTATCCTGGCCGGCTGCCCTTACCAGACCGCCGCGCTGGCTTCCTGCTTAAACGAAACCGGAGCCCGGGCCGCTTATTTTCATCCCTTTTTACCAAACTGCGGCAAAGACCCCCTGGATTCTTTCCGGGAAGGCGAAGTGAAAACCCTGGTCACCACTTCCGGCTGCCTGGGCCAATTACCGGCGAAAGCGCCCATTGAACAGCTGGTCATCTTCCACCTTCCTTTCAGCCGGCAGGAGTGGGCGAACAGTTTACATTTCGCCGCCACCGCCCGGCCGGAAGAGATCTTCCTCCTGTTCGACGAGGCCGATCGCCGGGAAATGAAATATTGTCTGGCTTCCCTGGCCCCCGCTCGCGATTGCCTGGCCTATCTATATATCCTGCTGCAGCACTGCCAGGCAAAAAACAAAAACATTGCCCACAGCCTTCCGGAACTGGTTACCGCTTTAAGAAGAAAAGGCCTGTTCTGGGCCGGTGAACATACGGTGCAGGTGGCCCTGGCCGTATTCTACGAACTGGGCCTGCTGAAAAAAGACCGGCAAATTTACCTGCCCCCTGCGCCCGACCAAAAATTAAACGTCCGTAACTCACCCACTTTTACCTGGGGTGAAAAAGTCAGGAAAGAATACATGAGCTGGTACGCCCACGTGCTGAGCGCCCCGGTAAAAGATCTGGTGGCGGATCTCCCCGCAGTGCAGCCGGCCACCTGAACCGCGGAAACGAATAATGACATTATTTTTAATCTGCAGTATAATATATAGGGGTTAGGGACTGGGGAAATAGGGAAGAGAGGTTAAAGTTAGGGATAAAAGCGGGATTTTTTTCCTTCATAACGTTTTTTGAGGCACTAAGGCACAGAGGCACAAAGAGAAATGTATATTCGACCGGGAATATTACTTGCCTTCGCGCCCGGGAAACTTTGTGCCCGATCTTTTCGAGGGAGCAAAAGGCATGTTTGCCGAGCTGATGCACCGGGTGATCCTCTACAACCCCAAGGCCGACGTCGCCTTTTTAAGCAAGGCCTACCACTTTGCGGAAGCCGCCCATCAGGAGCAAAGGCGGTTTTCGGGGGAGCCTTTTATTCTTCACCCGGTGGCCGTCGCCCGGATCCTGGCCGACCTGGAGCTGGACCTGGAAACCCTGGTCGCCGGCCTTTTGCACGACGTCGTCGAAGACACCGGGGTTCCTTTGCCCCGGATTGAAGAGGAATTCGGCGCGGAAGTAGCCCTGCTGGTGGACGGGGTCACCAAACTGAGCCGCCTGGGGTACAAATCAAAAGAAGAGCGCCAGGCCGAGAACCTGCGCAAAATGTTCCTGGCCATGGCCAAAGACATCCGCGTCATTTTAATCAAACTGGCCGATCGCCTGCACAATTTACGCACCTTAAAATACCAGCCGGAGGACAAGCAAAAGGAAATCGCCGACGAAACCCTGGAAATTTTCGCCCCCCTGGCCCACCGCCTGGGGATTTATCACCTGAAATCGGAATTGGAGGATCTGGCCTTCCGGTACACCAACCCGGCCCGGTACTTTGAATTAAGCCAGCGGATTGCCAGCACCAGGCGCCGGCGCGAAGAATACATCCGGGAAGCGATTGACGTTTTAAGGGAGAAGCTGGAGAGTATCGGGATTAAAACCGATATCAAGGGAAGACCGAAAAATTTATACAGCATTTATGAAAAAATGAAGAAACAAAACAAGGACCTGAACGAAATCTACGATGTCCTGGCCGTCAGAATCATCGTCGATTCCGTACGGGATTGCTACGCTTCCCTGGGAACCGTCCATACCCTGTGGAAACCCATTCCCGGCCGCTTTAAAGATTACATCGCCATGCCGAAATCGAATATGTACCAGTCTCTGCATACAACGGTGGTCGGGCCGCACGGCGAACCCCTGGAGATCCAGATCCGGACGCAGGAGATGCACCGGACCGCAGAATACGGCATTGCCGCTCACTGGCGCTATAAGGAAGGCGGGCGTTCGGACAAAAATTTCGACGAAAAACTGGCCTGGTTGCGCCAGCTCCTGGAGTGGCAGCATGATCTCCGGGACGCCAGGGAGTTTATGGAATCCTTAAAAATCGACCTTTTTGCCGACACTGTTTTTGTCTTCACTCCCAAGGGGGACGTGATCGAACTCCCCGCCGGGTCCGTGCCCATCGACTTTGCCTACCGGGTGCATACGCAGGTAGGCCATCGCTGCGTGGGAGCGAAGGTCAACGGAAAAATTGTTCCGCTGGACTATAAGCTAAAGAACGGCGACATTGTTGAGATCTTGACCGCCAGGCAGGCGGCCGGCCCCAGCCGGGACTGGCTGAACGTGGTCAAGACCTCCCAGGCCAAGTCGCGGATCCGGCAGTGGTTCAAGCGCGAGCAGCGGGAGGAAAATATCCTTAAGGGCAGGGACAGCCTGGAAAGAGAATTCAAAAAACAGGGCCTGGAACTGGAACTGCTGAAAAACGACAGGCTTTTGGAAATCGGGCGGCGCTTTAACCTGGTGGGCGTGGACGACGTGTACGCGGCCATCGCAGACGGGACAATCTCGCCGCTGACGATCGTCAACCGGGTAAAAGAGGATCTGAAAAAAGAAGAGCTTAAATTAGCCAGGGCACTGACGGTCGAGGAACAGCCGGTTAAATCCGAGCCTCCCCCCACTTCCCAGCCGGTTCAACCGGTCCAGGGCATCCAGATAAAGGGGACGGGTAACCTCTTAACCCGCCTGGCCCACTGCTGCAACCCGGTTCCCGGCGACCCGATCACCGGCTACATCACCAGGGGGCGGGGAGTCTCCATCCATCGCTCCGACTGCCGCAATGTCGCGCTATGGCAAAAAACCGACCGGGGCCGGCTCGTCGAGGCCAGCTGGGACAAGGAGTTTCAACATCCATTTCAGGTTAAATTAGAAATCACGGCCATGGACCGGGCCGGCTTGCTCAGCGACGTAATGGCGGTCATCGCCGAAATGAAAATGAGCGCCAGCTGGGTCACCGCCAGAGGGCGCAAGGACCGCCAGGCCTCCATTGAAATGATTTTGGAAATGAAGAGCAAGGAAGAACTGGATTACCTCATCGGCAAGATCAACCGCGTTAAAGACGTTTATGAGGTAAGGCGGACAAGCTGAGGGGAAAGAGGAAAATAAATGCGGGCGGTAATCCAAAGAGTGTCCAGGGCAAAGGTAACCGTTGACGACCAGGTGGTAGGCTCCATTGGCCGGGGACTCCTGGTCCTCCTGGGCGTCGGGGCGGATGACGAAGCGGCGGACGCTTCCTACCTGGCTGAAAAAATCCCCTTCCTGAGAATTTTTGAGGACGAAGCAGGCAAGCTCAATCGTTCTCTCTTCGAAATCGAAGGCGAGGCGCTGGTCGTTTCCCAGTTCACCCTCTACGGCGATTGCCGCCGCGGCCGGCGCCCCAGTTTTTCTTCCGCCGCCCCGCCGGACAAGGCGCGGCGCCTCTACGAATTGTTTGTTGCCCAACTGCAGGAAAAGGGGATCAAAGTGGCCACCGGGACTTTTCAGGCGCATATGCTGGTGGAACTGGTCAACGACGGCCCGGTGACCCTTTGGCTGGAGAGCAAATAAATGAACTGGAGGTATGCTTCTTGATTCTCGAGGGATTTCCGGTGGGTGCACTGGAAGCCAATTGTTACGTCATCGGCTGCAAAGAAACCCGGGAAGCTGCCGTGGTGGACCCCGGGGGCGACGTGGAACGCATCCTGCGGGCGCTGCAGAAGCATGGTTTAAACTGCCGCCAGATTATCCTGACCCACGGGCACGCCGACCATATCGGGGGGCTCGGTAAGCTGCAAGAGGCCACCGGCGCGCAGGTGCTCATTCACGCCGAAGACGCCAAAATGCTGACCAACCCGGGTAAAAATCTTTCTCTTTTTACGGGTTCCTATTTAAAATTCAAGGCCGCCGACCGCCTCCTCCAGGACGGCGACGTCATTCAAATCGGCAAGGTGAGCGTGAAAGTGATCCATACCCCCGGCCATACGCCCGGCGGCATCACCCTGGAAGCCGGCAACAGCCTGCTTACCGGCGACACGCTTTTTGCCGGGTCGGTCGGCCGCTCCGATTTTCCAGGCGGGAACCACCGGCAGTTAATCAATTCCATTAAAGAAAAACTCCTCGTTTATCCGCCCGAAACGAAGGTCCTCCCGGGACACGGACCCGCCTCCACGATCGGTGAGGAAAGCAAATACAACCCCTTTTTAACGGGGGAATGGTAAAAAACAAAGGATACAAAATAAACAGGCAAGAGGGATATAGGAAAAGAGGCACAAAGGCACAAAGGAGGGACAGGGTAACTTTTAGTTGAAACACAACTTTTTCGTCCTCTGCCGGCACCTCTAAAAATCGGCAGACAATCTAATCCCTGATTCCTAACCCCCAATTCCTAGTCCCTGATCCCTAATTCCTGTATTTTACGGGGGAGGTTTTTTTATGTTAACTACCCGCCCCCGGGGAACCAGTGATATCCTCCCCGGGGAAGTGGAAAAGTGGCAATATGTCGAAGAGTGTTTTCGCCGGCTCTGCCGGGAATACGGGTATGCGGAAATCCGCACCCCCATTTTCGAACACACCGAGTTATTCAACCGTGGCGTGGGAGACGCCACCGACATCGTGGAAAAGGAAATGTACACCTTCCGGGACCGCAGCGACCGCAGCCTCAGCCTGCGCCCGGAGGGCACCGCCGCGGCGGCCCGCGCCTACCTGGAAAGCAACCTCAACGCCGGGCCCCAGCCGGTCAAGCTGTTTTACACCGGCCCCATGTTTCGCTACGACCGCCCGCAGGCCGGGCGCTACCGGCAGTTCCACCAGGTAGGGGTGGAAGTGTTCGGTTCCCCCCGGCCGGCCGTGGATGCGGAAGTAATCGCCATGGCCATGGATTTTTGCGGGCGCCTGGGGCTAAAGTTGGAGCTGCACCTGAACAGCGTAGGGTGCCCGGATTGCCGGCCGGTCCTGCGCGAAAAGCTCACGGCTTATTTCCGGGCGCACCAAAACGACCTCTGCGCCGATTGCCTGCGGCGCCTGGCGTCCAACCCTTTGCGCGCTCTCGACTGCAAGGTCCCCCGCTGCCGGGAGCTGGCCAAAAACGCCCCCACCAGTCTGGATTGCCTGTGCGGATCTTGCGCCGCCCATTTCCAGGACGTGCAAAAATATTTAAAGGCGTTGGGGATTGACTATGTAGTCGACCGCTACCTGGTCCGCGGTCTGGATTACTACACCAAAACGGCCTTTGAAATGATGGCCCCGGGCATCGGGGCGCAAAGTTCGGTCGGCGGAGGCGGCCGCTACGACAACCTGGTGGAAACCATTGGCGGCCCGCCCACGCCGGGGATCGGCTACGCCATCGGATTGGAGCGGCTGCTGCTGGCCATGCAGGAACAGGGGAGCGAGCTGCCGGGCCGGGACAGACCGGACGTTTTTCTGGCTTCCGTCGACGACACCCTGGAAAGCGAAGCTTTGCAGCTGCTCCAGACCCTGCGTCAAAAAGGGCTGGCGGCGGACAAGGACTATCTCGGCCGCAGCTTAAAGGCGCAAATGAAGTACGCCGGCAAAACCGGCGCACCGGCGGTGGTCATTCTGGGCAAAGAAGAGCTGGCCAGGGGGATGATCATCTTAAAGGACATGACTACCGGCGCCCAAAAGGAAGTTCCTGCCGCCGAACTGGCGGAAGAAATCGGCAAATTACGAAGGAAAGGAAGCACCAGTTAATGGAGGACATGCGCGGTTTAAAAAGAACTCACCATTGCGGCGCGCTGCGCCTGGAGCACGCGGGGCAGGAAGTAGTTTTAATGGGCTGGGTGCAGCGGCGCCGCGACCACGGAGGTTTAATTTTTATCGATTTGCGGGACCGCTCCGGAATCGTTCAGGTGGTCTTCAGCCCCGATCTCTCCCGCGAAGCCTTCCGGAAGGCCGAAACCGTCCGCGGCGAATACGTGCTGGCGGTGGTCGGCCGGGTGGAAAAACGCCCGGAAGGCACCGAAAACCCCCACCTGGCCACCGGTCAGATCGACGTCCGGGCCCGGGAGGTACGCATTTTAAACCGGGCCAAGACCCCGCCCTTTTACATTGAAGACGGGGTGGACGTGGACGAAAACGTTCGCCTGCGTTACCGCTACCTGGACCTGCGCCGGCCGGAAATGCAGCGCGCCCTGATTTTAAGGCACCGCGCCGCGCAGGCCACGCGCGAATTTTTAAGCCGGCACGGCTTTTTGGAGATCGAGACGCCCATGCTGACGCGCAGCACCCCGGAAGGAGCGCGCGATTTCCTGGTGCCTAGCAGGCTGAACCCCGGCTGTTTTTACGCCCTGCCCCAGTCCCCCCAGTTGTTCAAGCAAATTCTGATGGTGGCGGGCCTGGAGCGCTATTTTCAAATCGTCCGCTGCTTCCGGGACGAAGATCTACGGGCCGACCGGCAGCCCGAATTTACCCAGATCGATCTCGAAATGTCGTTTATCGACATCGACGACATCCTGGACCTGACGGAAGAAATGGTCGCGTATATTTGCCGGGAAACCGCCGGGGAAGAAGTCCCACGGCCCTTCCCGCGGCTGTCCTACCAGGAGGCCATGGAGCGTTTCGGGACGGACAAGCCGGACATCAGGTTCGGGCTGGAAATCAAAGACGTCACCGATCTGGCGGCGGGCTGCGGCTTTAAGGTATTTGCTTCGGCGGTGGCCGCCGGCGGAAAAGTCAAGGGAATTAACGCGAAAGGGTGCGGGAGCTTCAGCCGCCGGGAAATTGACGAACTGGTTTCCTTCGCCACGGCGAACAAGGCAAAGGGCCTGGCTTACTTTGTCGTGGAAAGCGAAGGGGTGAAATCCCCCATCACTAAGTTTTTCACGGAAAAAGAAATCGGCGCCATCGCCGGACGCCTGGAAGCGGAAGCGGGGGATCTGCTCCTCTTCGTCGCGGACCGGCCCGACGTGACGGCCTTCGCCCTGAGCGCCCTGCGTTTGCACCTGGGCGAACGGCTGGGCCTCATTCCGGAGAAAGGTCTGCAATTTGTCTGGATTCTGGATTTCCCGCTGCTGGAATACGACGAAACGGAAAGGCGTTACGTGGCCATGCACCACCCCTTCACCTCCCCGCGGGAAGAAGACCTCCCGCTGCTGGAAAGCGATCCGGGGGCCGTGCGGGCCAAGGCGTACGACCTGGTTTTAAACGGCGTGGAGGTGGGCGGCGGCAGCATCCGGATTCACCGGCGCGACGTGCAGGAGAAAATGTTTGCCGCCATCGGCCTGTCCCCGGAGGAAGCCCGGGACAAATTCGGGTTTTTGCTGGAAGCCTTTGAATACGGCACCCCGCCCCACGGCGGCATCGCCTTCGGCTTCGACCGCCTGGTCATGCTCCTGGCCGGCAAAAAAACCATCCGGGACGTCATCGCCTTCCCTAAAACGCAAAGCGCCACGGACCTGATGAGCCGCGCCCCGGACAGGGTCGCGCCGGCCCAGTTAAGAGAGCTGCACATCAAGCTGGACGTGAAGTGAGTTTCAGGGGCAAAGGTACAGAGGCACTGAGATACAAAGGCACCCACTGACCATTTTTCCGGCCGGGGAGAGCCGGTGAGATTGGAAAATAAGGTCAAAAAGGTAAAAAGCTGCACGAGAAACTTGCAAGAACGTACGTTTTATGCTACAATATAAATACGCAAAAAAGAAGAATAATAGTGAGTAAACCGGGTGATCGCGGGCGGGCGAAGCAGGCCCGCCTGAGGAAAGTCCGAGCTCCGCAGGGCAGGGTGCTGGGTAACACCCAGTGGGGGCGACCCTAAGGAAAGTGCCAC
>JAIMBK010000016.1 GCA_023511535.1 Armatimonadota bacterium | reverse complement strand
GCTTAAAAGAGATTGCAGATGTTTTATCAGAAGCGGACCAAGTGGCAAGAGAAAATAAGAAAAAGCCCTTGAAAATCTATGATACGCAGGAATTAACAGAATTAAGATGGTTGAATCAAAAACATGGTCAGATTAAACTCACACTTGCCTTTATGTCCAGCAGTAAGGCTGTCTGGGCATCACCGACTGATTCGTTAATTCAAGTGGCTTGTACCTTTCTAATATGGAACATTGGTCATAACTCAACCCCAATTAGGAAATGCAAAGCAAGCGAACGGGCTACAGGGAGAATGCGGGTCTGCAACAATTACTTTTGGGCAGATGATCCCAAACACCGTAGCGAATATTGCTCCACCAGGTGTAAAAACATGGTGGCGGCTGAGAAGCTTCAAGAAAGAAAACGGAAAAAGAGGGAGGTTTCTAAAAATGGCGGGCAGTCTTGAGAAGCGGGGGAAAAGCAATTGGAGACTTGTGTATTCCGACAAAGGCCCGACCGGGCGCATTAAAAAAACCAAGACGATAACTACTGATCAGTCATGCAATGAAAAGAATTGCAAAGGATGTTCAAAGGCAAATCGGTGTGCGGCCCTGGGTGAAGCTAAAAAACAGCTGGCCTTGTTTGTGAATGAGATTGAGAAAGGCCAGTACATTGCGCCAACAAAACTTACCTTCTCTGATTTTGTGGAACGATGGCTCCGGGAGTACGGAGAAAAGAATCTTGCGCCAAAAACCCTGTTCCGGTATCAGCAAATACTGGAGGGTCGCGTTATACCGGCCATAGGTCACTTAAAACTTGAACAGATCAGGCCGATTCACTTAATGGAATTTTACAACAATCTCCAGAAGGACGGCATCAGGGAGGACGGCAAGCCGGGCGGCCTGTCGGAAAGGACCGTCCTGCACCACCACCGGGTAATATCGGCTGTCTTGCAGGATGCTGTGGAGTGGCAGTTCATTCCGGCCAACCCTGCGGCCAGGGTCAAGCCGCCGAAGGTCAGGAGGAAGGCCGCTGTCTGCTATGACGAAAGGCAGGTCGGGGCAATGCTGGAGGCTTTGGAAACAGAGGAGTTAAAGTATAGGGTCATGGTTAATATGGCTGTCTTTCTTGGCTGTCGTAGGGGTGAATTGATGGGTATTGAATGGGCGCACGTTAACTTTAAAGAAGGAACAATCAGGATTGAACAGGCCAGCCAATACCTGCCGGGCAAAGGAGTTTTCACAAAGCCGCCAAAAAATGAATCCTCTGTCCGGGTCTTATCCCTGCCGGCTTTTCTGGTGGACATGCTCAAGCACTATAAGAAGGAACAGGCCGCCGCCCGCCTCATGGCCGGGGACTTGTGGCAAGGGTCAGACAGGCTATTTACCACCTGGGACGGTCAGGCCATGCACCCGGATACCATCAGCAAATGGTTCCCGAATTTTCTTAAAAGGCACAGCCTGCCGCCGATTCCATTCCACGGCTTGAGGCACACCGCAGCAACCATGTTAATTAACCAGGGCTTGCCGGTGAAAAGCGTTAGTGGCCGGCTGGGACACAGCGATGCCGGAACCACATTGAATATATACTCGCATTACCTCAGGAGCGCCGACAGGGAGGCAGCGGAAAGGTTGGAGCAGGTTTATCAAGGCATGGCGGCCAAGAAGACACAACGGCAATAAGCCGTTCTTTTTTTTTGTTAAAACATAACGCTTGCTTGAAGGCTTTTGTTAAGTGGTGTTAAGAGTAGTTTGTCCCCAATTTGTCCCCATTTCGCTGATTCTGCCGGTTTCGCTGAAAAGTGAAGGAGCCGCAATCCCTTGCGGGACAAGGGGTTTTCTGGCGTCCCAGGAGGGATTCGAACCCCCGACCTACGGATTAGAAGTCCGTTGCTCTATCCAGCTGAGCTACTGGGACATGATCGGGGGCAGGTCGCCTGCTGCCCCCGCCGGTTGTCAGCGTTTATATTATACTATACGAGATAGTGGACCTGCAACTGCATGCGACGCCTTTTTAAATTTCCCGTACCTTTGGTTGGGTCAAAGGATCGAGGCCGGCCTTTTGCATCAGGCGGCAAAAGAGGCAGGTGCCGGCTGTGGTCGGCTGGCCGCACAGGGAACAACCTTTTAATTCCACCGGCACATCGGTAAAATTCCTGCGCCCCCTGTCCCAGAAACCGGAAAGAAATCTCTGTTTGGTGCCGGGCATTTTTTCTTCCAGGGAGTTAATTAATTCCTTATAGACCAAAGATGTTGCCCCCCTGGCCAGGGGACAGTCACCGGCTAAAAACTCAATGCCCCTTAAACGGCAATACATCTCCGTTTCCAGTTCCCCCAACCGGACCAGCGGTTTAATGCGGGCGGGAAGACGGGGATGGCTGGAGGGCAGGTGGGGATACTGGCGCGCCAGGTATCCTTCCTGCCAGCTTAATAAATTTCCCAGCAAAGCCGCCGTTTCGTCGTCCATATTGTGTCCGGTGGCCACCACCTGATACCCTTTTTGCTGTACCACCAGGTTCATCAGGTACCTTTTAACCGTGCCGCAAACTGAACAACTGACCCGCCGGGTACGCCGGACAATTTCCTGCATGCTGGCACCGTACGTGTCCGCCAGAGAAAGGACGTACAACCTGGCCCCCCGGACGGCGGCAAACCTTTCACAAACCAACCGCGAGCCCTCAGAGTAATCCCCTATCCCCAGGTCCACGTGCAGGCCGTCGGCCTTATAACCCAGGGATAACAGGGCATCCCACAGGGCCATGCTGTCCTTGCCGCCTGAAACGGCAACCAGCACCTGCTGGTCCCCGGCAAGCATTCTATATTTTTTGATGGCCCTGGTTACCTGCCTTAAAAAGTACTCAATAAAATGCTCTTTACAAAAGGCCGCATTGGTCGATTTCAGATTTATTACCGACTCCCCTTTGCATTTCACACACCGCCGCATTGTCAATCACCCTCTTTCCTCCGGCAAAAGTGAAAGGGGAGGGAATGGGCATAGTCAGGGAGGTATTCTGCCGGGTATAACAAAAAACATATGAGCAAAAACTGGAGCGGGTGATGGGAATCGAACCCACGTACCCGGCTTGGAAGGCCGGTAGTGTTTGCCGAAACCCGGAACCCCGCATAAATACTGCACTTTTTTCCTCTTCGGTATTGTCAACATTACCGGACTAAAGTTGTTCTACAATTCTTCCGGAAGAGCAGTCCGGTAATGTTAGTTTTCGCTGGCAATTCCTCCTTTCCTCCCCCTTTTCACCCCCCTTTCTCATAAAATTTCCTCATGCCTGCGATAAGTTTTGCTTATGGACTGCCCCCCTTCGGGTAATTCCGACCAATTCACTCGGAATTAATTCCTACTTTTTTACTCGGAATTATTAAGCAACCGGCGAACTCTTTTTTTGTCCTTCCCTTTCTTCTCTCCCTTCACCCAATTTACAACAATTCCCATGCTTACTCCTAACCTTTCCGCTATTTCCACCGTGCTTACCCCCTGCCGGTGCATGGCAATGGCCTGTTCCATCCTGATCTTGCTTCTCTGCGGCATTTTCTCCGTCTTACCTTCCCGGTGTTTTCTGGCCCTCCCTGCCTGGTAAATCTTGCAGGCAGTTTCCCCCATGACGTGCTTTTTGCTTTTCGGCCAGAAATACATCCTGCCGTGCTTGCAGGACATGCAACCATACCTGCCCCGCCCCGCACATTCCCGGAATACCTTTCCGTGGGTGATGTTCCATAGAAAAGTAGCAAGTGCCCCCTCAAGAAGGGAGCTGGCCCGGCAGATAAGCTGCCCTTCGACCAATTCAAATTGCACTTTCAAGGCATGGTGGAATTCCCCCGCTAATGCGGCCCGGACGGCGTGGCGGAATTCCGCTAAAGCCAATTCGGTAAGCAGAACCGGTTCCCGGTAGGCCCGCCAAAAATCGTTAGAATCCTTGTAATCGAATGTTAAGGTACAACCCTCAATAAGCCCGAACAACCTATCCCATTTCAACCGTGCCGGTTTCTCCTGTGGTTTCTCAAACCGGACGTAGCTTTCATAAGCCCCCGTTTTGAGGAAATAAGCCCACGTTCCCGGCAGCCCGAATTCATTTGCAAACCAGGGTATTTCCTCTTCCGTCAAACCGGCCAACACTTCGCATATTCTTTCGAAGTCCGGGCGGTATTCGTAGGCCCGTCCGGAGGGAATGAGATAACCCCCTTTCTCTATATACTTACCCTTCCTCCAGGTGAACGCCTGCCCGGCCATGTCTGTGACCAGCAACTTTTCCAAAAAACCACCCCCAAAGCGTCACATCAACTTGCTATTTTTCACATTTCATCAAACCCGCTATTCATGCGGCTTATACTCATGATATAACATACCTTCATGTTTGTCAAGTGAAAAGAGCAATGTTATTCTTGAAGTAACAATGTTCCACGTGAAACATTTTCAAAGAAAGAGGTGATTTGTATGACTAAGCTGCAAAAAATCCGGGAGGAAAGGGGACTGTCACAATCGAGACTTGGCGGCCTTGCACTCGTTCACCCGTCAGCGATTTCAAAAATCGAACATAAGCAGCAGCCCTGCTGGCCAGCACTCCGGAAAAGGATCTGCCAGGTGCTGCAAGTAAGCGAAACTGAACTATTCGACAAAAACGGCTGGCCCCTGGAGGTGAAAAGAAATGAAAAGAAAGGCTAACGGCGGAACCACAATTTCCGCTTGGTGCGGCGGGGAACTTAAAAAAATCGGCAAACTCATTTACGAGGACGGACGGCCTGTTTTTGTTCAAAAGATCGACCGCTTACTTAACTACCTCGGTTGCTGCGGAATCGACTTGCGTTATGAACCCGAATTGCCGGGGAACACACTGATAAGACACATAGTCACTTCGAGAAACAGAATTTACGAAATCGAGCTTGAGACCCTAAGAAATCACCCAAAAACACTGGTGAAAACTGTTGGCAGCTTTCACCCAAAGCGAATGTACCTGAATTATCGACACTGGAAAGAAGTGAACCCTAGCTATGACCAACTTACAATCGACTTTTAGCGTTATCCCCTTACATTCAGTTAAAAACGGGCGGTGTTCCTGCGGCAACCCGGACTGCGACAAGCCAGGGAAACACCCCCGCGTCCCCTGGAAAGAGTTTCAAGGCCGCCGCCCCACGGAAGAGGAAATAGCCCGGTGGAAGAAACAATTCCCAGGGTGCAACTGGGGGATCGTGACCGGCCAGGTGTCCGGGGTCATTGTCCTGGACATAGACGGCCCGGAGGGTGCGGAAGCGATAAAAGGGAAACACCTTCCTTTGACCTGGACAGTGCAGACTGGAAAGGGGACACACTATTATTTCCGTTGCCCCGGCTTTCCCGTTCAGGATGCCGTCCGGGTGTTGCCCGGCGTGGATATTCGAGCTGATGGCGGCTATGTGGTGGCCCCCGGCAGTGGCCATGCTTCCGGCAGAAAATATACCTGGGTGCCCGGCATGAATCCGGATGACTTGCCGGACGGCCCGGCCCCCTGCCCAAAATGGCTGCTGGAGTTGTTGCAAGGTAAACGGCAGTCCGGCGGTAGGCGGGACAAAATCAACCCCGTCAACGTCCTGAACGGCGTCCCGGAAGGTATGCGAGATGCCACCTTGTTCAAATATGCCTGCAGGCTGAGGACGCAGGGGCTAACCAAAGAGGAAGCAACCCGGCTGGTGCTGGAGGCGGCCAGGAACTGCCAACCCCCCTTCCCGGAGGAAACGGCCAAAGAAAAAGTTGAATCGGCCTGGAAGTACAAAAACCCAGGGGAGGAAGCAAAAAAACTTGACAGGCTGCCGGCGGGGATTACCGACAAGGAGCTGCTGGAAAAGGTTTTCCCCGAACCGATTTGGTTAATTCCTGATTTACTGCCAACAGGATTAACCCTTCTGGCCGGACGTTCAAAAATCGGCAAGTCCTGGCTGGCCCTGAACATTGCCGTGGCCGTGGCGTCCGGCGGGAGAATTCTCGACCGACAAGTAAAACAGGCGGGTGTCCTCTACCTGTCTTTAGAGGACACCCAGAGACGTCTAAAAGACCGGCTTTCCTCCGTCCTTCAGGGTGCCCCGCCCCCCGGCAAAATCACTTTTTTTACCAGCTGGCCCCGCATTGACCAGGACGGTCTAACCCTTTTGCGGGAGTGGCTGGCGGCCAATCCCGGAACAAAGCTTGTCATAGTTGACGTGTTGCAGAAAATCCGGCCCCCCCGGAGCAAAAATTCCGGCGTCTATGCCGACGACTATGCCGTAATGAGCAGCCTGAAAAGCGTGGCGGACGAATTTGAAATCGCCGTCCTGGTGATTCATCATCTAAACCAGGGTGCTAGCACGGACTTTCTGACCCTCATTTCCGGAAGCGAAGGAATTCCCGGTGGAGCAGATACTTCCTGGGTGTTGCTGCGGGAGCGGGGGAGAGCGGACGCAACGTTAAAGGTAACTGGACGGGATATTGTAATTGACGGGGAAGCGGGGTTTGCTTTGGAATTCGACCGGACGACCACCAGCTGGCAGTTGTTAGGTAATGCGGAGGATTATCGCCGTTCCCAGGAACGGCAGGAAATCATTGACGTTCTTAAAGAAAACCTCGTTCCCATGTCACCCAAAGAAGTTGCAAAGATTTTGGGTAAGGACTATGGCAGGGTTGCCCGGCTAATGAACCTCATGGCCCAGGACGGTGAATTAACCCAACCTGCTTATGGCAAGTACAATCAATCAAATAATCATTCTATGTATTCCAAGTGTTCTAAGTTAGAAAGTATTCCAACCGTTCCAAGTAGTAAAAAAAGGGGGGAAGTTGGAATGGAAAAGGGGAACTTGGAACGGACTTGGAATGGAACTTGGAATGAAGAAATCCAGTCAGGACAAGGGTTTGCGGCTACTTGGAACAGTTGGAATGGAAATGATAAAAATACTGTCAAAAATGTCCCGGACAACTTTTGGACGCAGCTAAAAAGCGAGATTTGAGGAATTTTCATTCCAACTTCTATTCCAAGTGCATTCCGACTAAGAATAATTCCTGATAAGGAGGGTTACTTATGGAATTTATCAAAGACGCGGTTATCGGCTTTTTGGTGACGAAAGTCCCTTATTTTCAGCCCAAGCGGGGGGAACCGACGCATTTCGTTTCGGCAAGGCCGGTGGCCTTCAATTGGGAGGGTTTGGTTAACGAATACCTGGATTTGGAAGAAGGCGAAACGGTGATTGGCGTAATCCCTGCCCCGCCGGGGACATACGAGGTTTGGGGGGAAATGCCGGACGGCACAATGGAAGTCTTAGGCTATGAAACCCCCGGTGCTTATACCCCCGATTGGAACGAAGTGTTGGAGGAAACTGCAAAAAGGCGGACGGAGACTAAAAAACGGAAGGAGGTGGCCGGTAGTGCTTAGGTTTTCGTTAACTGCTGAAGCTGAAGAACGGCTGGAAAGCCTGCGGGAACGAATGGCTAACCGTGGCATGGAAATGGAAATCGAAAACGTTCTCGAAATGGTAATTGATATGGGCCTACGGCAGGCGGAACGGGCGGCGGATGCCTTAGTTGCTTTTGACCCCGGCGAAGAAGAGTAAGGGAGGGATAATATGCGGATAACCGTCAGACTGCCCCCTGAACTTCTCCACGAATTGGAAGTTTTAAGAAAAAACATCAGAAGAGACAATCCCAGGATGCGGGACGTAACAATATCCGACCTTGCTAGGGCAGCCATTCAAGCATACATCTGGCAATGGCAATCCCTGGCATGGCTGCAGGGAAATTGGAAAATTGTGGAAAGGAAGAAAGGTAATGGCCCAGGCAAGGAAAAAGCCAAATGAATCATTTGATTCCCTGCTTGACCGATTCATGAAGGCACTAAGGAAGGAAGAACGAGAAGCAAAAAAGCGGCTGTACTCCAAAAACCGAAGGAGGGGAAGATAACCTATGGCGGACGTTCAAGAACTGAATCGGGTAATGCGGGCGTCCGGGGTTGCCCGGAAGCAGATTGAGGAGCAGTTAAAAAGGGAACAGGAAAAATTGCCAAAAGGATTTTGGAGGTGACGAAAAATGGCGTCCTTCCATAAAAACAACATGAAAATTTTGCGGCTAAAAAACAAGGTGCAAATGTGCCGGCAGTGCAGGATGGCCCCGGCGGAAATCGGCGGCCTTTGCCCCACGTGCAGGGAATACAACGGACGGTTGAAGCGAAGGGAGTTGAGCAGGCGGGGGAAATTCCGTGGTGAACTGCCCGGCATGGTGCAGCCCTGGCCGGGAAATCTGATTGAAGCAATTCTGAAAAATGAAAGGAGAGGTTTTTAATGGCGAAGTCAATTACTGAAGCAATGGCGAATAAAGGAATTGGGGTGCGGCTGGCGGCCCCCGATCAGCCCCCGGCCCCCCCGAAAACAAGAGTGTGGATTGAGGCCCGGAACATTGGTTTGGACGTGTACCATGAATTTTCCACATACTTAAGCCAGCTTTTGGAAGATGAGAGAAAGCCACGTTTTTTTAGACGAAAAGAAAAGCCCAAGAGGATTGATTTGCAGGACGTTTTGCATGACATTGACGAACGGGTAAAGGAAGCCTTTGAACGGGAGTTACAGGAAGTTGTCGGCCAAATCCCCCCGGAAGTCCTGGAAGAAAGTTTGGCCGGATTCAAGCAAACTGCAAGGCTGGAGTTTTTAAGGAGCTTGCTGCGGTATTGGCCCGGCTCGTTCGACAGTCAGATTTTTGAAACAACCCCCGAACTTGCCCCTCTACCGGAGATAAGCAAAGAAACGTTGAAAACCCTGCGGGAGCTTCAGGCCCAGGTTGATAAAGCCGTTGAGCAGATGGAACAGGCCCTCCAGGAAATCACCAAATGCCTTGATGCGGTGGCTGCTGTTGCAAGGGAAGAGCATGGCCTTTTGAGAGGGACGGCAGAACAAGGGAAGGAGCGTTTCAGGCCGTTGCTTGACGAGCTGCCTTTTGCGATAAAAATCAGAATTGGACAATGGCAGGGGAAACAGACTGGTCTGCACGAAAAGGAAAAGCCCTTGCAGGCGAACCGGCGTAGATGGTAAAATGAAGCAAACCACCTTGTTTTCACCCCCTTTTCCGGCCCGCTATGTGCGGGCTTTTCTCTTCCGGGGAATTGTCCGAATTCTCTGCGAATGAAAAAACTTTGATTTTCACTCCGGATTTACCCCGTCCCGGAACAAGGGATTTTTGGGGGAGTTTTTCCCCTGGTAGTGGGGGATTTTTTGGGCACTATGGGGAGAAAAGAAAGAGCTTGGGGACAATTTGTCCCCAAGCACCGGAAGCCACGCCACTGCCAAAGCCATAGCTTCCGTTGCTGGCGTTGGCGAAAGGGCAAATTGTCCACCCGGTGAAAATCAAGAGGACTTTTTGCCCTCTTGCTCTGGAAGCTACCGGTGCTCAAAATAAGCACCGGGAGAAATTGGGTCAAAATGACCCAGTTACATCCGGTGGACAAATTGTCCACCGGGGAAAATCAAGAGGACTTTTGCCCTCTTGAAAACTACCGGAAAAATGTGCCCAAAATGAGCACATTTTGCAAAAATGACGTACCCCAAAAGTGCAGGAAAGCCTTGCGTGGTGCGGGGTGCGGGGAAAATGGATAACCCCATAAAGTAAGGACGGATCGGGTTGTCAGAAATCTGACGACCCGATTTGATAAAAGCGGATTTTCGGGGTAAAGTTGACGGTAAGTAATACTCTTCGCTTCCGCCGCGACCCTCCCCCCCTGGGGTGCCCGAAAGGAGGACGGATGTGCGAAAAAACCCTTTCCTTTCACCCTTCCATGAGCAGGAATCTCTTTGTTGGCGGTGTGCCAACGCGACCGGTGCGGATTGTGCATTTTTCTGGGAAAGGGATGCTCAGGCCGGCCTGCAAGCAGTCCAGGCGAAAGCCCTTGTCTTAGAAACGGACGCAGGGACATTCTTCAAAGTAGTTTCCTGCCCTTCTTACCGCCCCGGCCCGCCGCCCCCGCTTGATTCTCAGGCGTTGCTGGCCTTGATGATGCTGTAGGCTTAAAGCGATGGCTGCGCCAATGCGGGATATGTTTCGCACCGGCTGCACCCTATAGCACCCCCAGGTGCAAAAGGGGTGCAAAAATGCCGATGCCGGAAAGCCTTGCCGCCGTAGGCTTGCAGGGTACGGCTTTTCTTTTTTGCACCTTTGCACCAGCGTAACCGGAGGGTTTGTTATATCCCCCTAATGGATCAAGTGTCACAAGTGGAACAACCCCTATGGTAGTCAGCGAAGGTTGATCCAAGACCACCAAAACACGATGGACACCCCAAACGTCCCCTTTTTGTCGGACGTATAGCCTCTTCCCTTGAAGGGATGAGGCATACCCGGATGCCTTGTGACATAAGCACTCCAGAAGGCGTACTGCAATTTTACTGCAATGGGTAATCGGTGAGGATGCCCGTAATTCCTACCGATTCACCCGGAATTAATCCCGAGTGTTTCACTAGGATATGATAACCGGATGGTCATAATCTTACCAGGCAGTCATCTTTCTACCGATGGGTAAAATTTGAACGGCGGGTCAAATTTTGAATTTTTTAAGTGCACTTATTAACGCGGTGGCACACTGTTCTTTTCACCCCTCAAAAAACTTTTCTTTTTACAATAAAAATACCTCTTGACTATCTATATATCTTGCTATACAATGATAGCAGGAGGTGTTTTTCATGAAAGACCACAAAATGCTAATCCGGGTGCCCGTTGAGTGGCACAGACAAGTCAAGGCGGAAGCTGCCCTATTAGGCATGTCAATGAGCAAGCTGGTCATCACTGCGGTAAATGAATACCTGGAAAAAGTTAAGGAGGCGAAAAAGGATGGCTAAAAGAGGCCACGGGGAAGGAACCGTCTACAGACATAAAAAATCCGGCAAATGGATGGCCCAGGCTTCCATCGGCTACGGTGCAGATGGTAAGCTGAAGCGGATCACGAAATACTTTGAGACCCGCAAAGATGCCCAGGACTGGCTTACAAAGGTGGCCCACGAGAAGAATATTGGTGCCTTCGTGGAACCGGATAAAATCACCCTGGGGGATTGGCTGGATAAATGGCTGAACACTTACAAGAAGGCCAGGGTACGCAAGACCACCTGGGATAACTACGAAACCATGATCAGATGCCATATCAAGCCCGCTATTGGCCATATCCCGCTTCAAAAACTCCAGGCAGGAGACTTGCAAGGGCTATATAACCAGAAGCTGAAGGAAGAAAAATCAAGCAGCCTGGTTCACCGTCTTTCCCTGATCATCAATGGCGCTTTAAAGCAGGCGCTAAAAGAACAGCTTGTTTACCGGAACGTGAACGATGCAACGGAACTGCCCCCGCTAAAGTACAAGGAAATCCAGCCCTTGACGGCGGAGCAGGTGCAAAAATTTTTAGAGGTAGCGGAGCAGGATCGGCTATATGCGGCCTACCTTTTGGAACTGGGAACCGGCCTTCGCCGGGGCGAACTGCTTGCCCTGCGCTGGCAGGACTTAGACTTAGAGAACGGAAGGGTTTTTGTTAACCAGACCGTTGCCAGGGTAAGGGACGAGAACGGACCCCGGAAAACAAAGCTGGAATATAACCCCCCAAAGACGGAGAAGAGCAAGGCCAGCGTGCCGATACCGGAAAACATCGTCTGGGAGCTGGTCAAACACCAGATCCGGCAGCAGGAAGAGAAAGGCTTTTTCCAGGGGGAATACCAGGATAACGGCCTGGTGTTCTGCAGCGAAAACGGCGGCCAGTTAGACCCCCGCGCCTTCACCCGGCGTTATGAGCGGCTACTAAAAAAAGCAGGCATACCGAAGACCAGCTTTCATAACCTGCGTCACACCTTCGCCACGTTGCTTCTGGAAGCAGGCGAAGAAATGAAGACGGTGCAGGAGCTCCTCCGGCATGCCAGGCTGAACATCACGGCGGATATATACACCACGGTAACGGAAAAGCTGAAGAAGAAGGCGTCAGCAAAGATAAACGACATCCTCTTCAATGGGAAACCTGGCCGGGAATAAAACCCGGCCATTTTTCATTGCAGTAATTTTGCAGTAAAATCGCCTTTTTGCAGTAACCCCCGACCCCGCAAACCCTTGATATTCCTGGTGGGCGGGATTGGAATTGAACCAACGACCTCTTGCGTGTCAAGCAAGCGTTCTCCCACTGAACTACCCGCCCGCGACAACTTTATTATCTCTAAAAACAGATCAAATGTCAAGGGGTATAAAGGACCTGAACAAAATAATCAGGGGCGGGCCAGGCCGCTTAAAAAATTTTTTCCCGCAGCCTGGTCAGCCATCCTTTTCGCGGCACTGTCCGGGCCGCCACCAGCTGAACCCGGCCCAGTTCGTTTTCGCCCAGGTAAAAAACTGCCTCACCAAGCTTTTGGCCGGCCTGCACCGGGGCCGGCACAGAATCAACCAGGGAAACCTGCCTTTTCAGCCGGGGGATCTCCTCGCGAAGAACATCCACCAGGATATCTTCTTTGGCGGCAGCCGTTACTTCGGGAAGCACTCCCTCCCGGACGGGGCAACTCCGCACGGCTTCCCCGTTTTTGCACAGGATAACCTGCTCGATTTCTCCAAAGCCGTAATCGAGCAGTCTAATGGTGTCCGCATAGCGGTTCTGGCTGTGCAACACCACCGTAATCAGCCGCCGGTCACCCCGCCTGGCCGAGGCAATCAGGCAATTCCCGGCGCTGGCGGTGGAACCCGTCTTCACCCCGTCAACTCCCGGGTACCCTCCGTGCAGCAAGCGGTTGGTATTGTGGATGACTTCTTTTCGGGGCTGCCCCCACCATTCCACCACGTCGTCCCTGGTGCCGACAAACTGCCTGAACCGGGGGTTGTTTAAGGCGTATCTGGTGATCAGGGCCAGGTCGTAAGCCGTGGAATAATGGTTGGGGTGAGTGTATCCGTTGGTATTGGCGTAGCGCGTATGCAAAGCTCCCAAAAGGGCGGCCTTCGCGTTCATCATTTGCAGAAACTTTTCTTCCGACCCCCCTACGTGTTCGGCAATCGCTACTGTACTATCGTTGGCCGACATGATCAGAGCCGCTTTCAGCAAATTGCGCAGGGTAATTTTATCGCCCGGGTGCAGGTCGATGACGGATCCTTCGAAAATGGAAGCGGCCCGCGGGCTGACGGTAACCACATCGTCCAGGTTACCGTATTCCAGGGCCAAAAGGGCGGTCATGATCTTGGTCAGGCTGGCGGGGGAGCGCCGCTGGTGGGGATTTTTCGCATAAAAAACCCGGCCGGTGGCGGCGTCCATTAAAACGGCGGCGTCCGCCGTGACTTCCGGGGGACCGGCCAGAGCATTGCCCGGCAATAAAAAGCAAAGCGTGACGATGAAGAATAGTCCCGCACCCAGCAATTTTTTCCGCATCGAAAAACCTTCCTTTCAACCTTATTGTCCGCTTTCGGACAGAGTTTTATGAAAGGAAGGATCTGTTCATTGCGGATATTACCGGTACGGATATCAACGGGAGTTGATCATAACGATAACTGTTTTCCACTTATTATGAATGTTCAATTTCTCTTGTGTCTTAGTGCTTTTGTTCCTCTTGGGCCTCAGCGCCTTTGTGCCTCTTCTCCCTTTCTACCCGCTCTCTACCGGCCCTGCTTTCTTTTTCTCCAGAGGTAAACCGCCGCCAGCGCCAGCGCCAGGACGACCAGCACATCGAAGCGGTGGAACCAGTACTTTAAATCCTCCCAGTGCTGACCCATTTTTAAACCCAAATAGGTCAGGAAAAAACACCAGGGAAGGGAGCCTAAAAACGTGTAGACCACAAAACGTCCGAAATTCATCCGGGAAATTCCGGCGGGGAAAGAAATAAAGGTCCGGATCACCGGCATCAGGCGGGTAAAAAAGACGGTAGCCTCGCCGTAGCGCGCAAACCAATCCTCGGCCAGCGCCAGGTGCCGGGGGGAAATTCCACAATAGCGCCCGTAGCGCAACAGAAAAGGACGGCCGCCCCACAACCCCAGAAAGTAGGAAAAAATCGAGCCTGCCGTACCGCCGGCGGCACCCGCCAGGGCGGCCCAGGTAAAGTCCAGCCGCCCTGTCGAAACCAGATAGCCTCCAAAGGGAAGAATCACTTCGCTGGGCAGGGGCACATTGGCACTCTCGATCGCCATGCCAATGGCAATTCCCCAGTAACCCAGCGCAGAAATGAAAGCCACCGTCCGCTCAATTACAACCTCCAAAAGGCTGGCAACAAACTCCAACGCTACCCCTCCTGGCGCCCCGGACACAGGAAAAACCTTATAGCGGCCCGGCCTGACAGTTAACGGCTGGTTTCAATACAGCATCAATTACAGCTTGAGATCCTTCAGGATCCGGGCAAGCAGCGGGTAGCTCTCGTAGAGGCCGGATAGAACCGGCCGCCGCGTGGAATAACGCCGGTCAAAGGCCACCAGTTCTAAGGTCCGGCAGAGGCTCCGGAAATTAGCTGAAATGGTCGAAGCGGCAACGCCGTATTTTTCCGCCAGCACGTGTTGATTTACTTTTTTATCAAATTCCAGGCGGGCCATCGTGTAGACCACCGAAGCCACCCAGACGGCGGCCTTCCGGAAAGAAGGGTGCGCCAGCAGGCAGTAATCGTACCATAAACGTATGGCGGCGTCAATTTGTCGGCGGTTATACCCGCGTCCTTTTAAATCTTCCGACACCTGGTCGGCCACCTGCGCACATTCAGGGGTCGGCCAGGAGTAATTCCGCCGGGCGGACCGGGGATGTTCCTGGTTTTTACCGTACTCATCCAAAAGGGTGTTGACAATTTCCCTGGCAATTTCCTGAACGTCCTCATTTTGATCGTTGACCAGCCGGGGGAAGAGGTAATTAATCCCCAGTTCGATTACCCAGGCGTTTAACAAACAGGCATTTTCCTTTAAAAATAAATCCAGCCCCTCTTTTAAGGAGAGTTTCCTTTTCCGGCAAAAAACTCCCCAGACTTCCTCGATCCTGGCCAGCAGAACGTCCTTGCAAAAAGCGGGGAGCGCCAGGCCGCTGGTGGAAAACTCATGCCGGTCACCCACTTTTAAAACGCGCATCAACAAAATCATCCCGGGATAAATTTCCCGGGCTATGCTGGTATCGTTAACCGTAACCTGCCGGCGCCCGAGCAAGTCTTGCAAAACAACCCCCCTACCCGGCAAAATTTCCTTTACCTCGTACAGGGTAAGGCGGGCCTTCACCCACTGCTCTAAAAGCTCCCGCTCCTCCGCCGATAAATCGGGGCTTTCGGCAAAAAGTTCGATCACCGTTCTTCCCGTGGAAAGCCGGTAATCAAAAATAAACCACTCAAAAAAGCGTTCCGTGATAAATTCATCGTATTCGCTAACCAGGGAGGGATCGATGCCCTGAACGTAAGCCTGCCTGGCCCGGCTGGCTTCCTGCGCAAAAAAGGGTTGATCGGCAAACTCGCCGAGTTTGCGGCGCAGCAACTGACCCGTGCGGCGCCATTTAAATTGAATCAGGGAAACTACCTTTGGCTTCCGCTCCCGCTCTTGATTTTTTCTTTCCATTTTGCCACCCCTTAATGCAAAACCACTCGTGAAGCCCTACATCACCAGGAGCAACTCACCTGGAGATCCAAAAACGGCTCTTGATGCAAATATTCAACACCCTGTCGTTTATTCCTGCCGGCCCAAATCAGGTTTCCAGGATCAACTCGTCTCCTTGTTGGTAAATCCTAACACCGATCAAGCGGAAGAAATCGGTTTTCAGGTAGGCGGTCCCGTCACTCACCAGTAAATTTTTCCCGTTCAGGGGGAAGAAAAATTCCCGCCCCTTGCCCTTTACGGCAATCTCCCCGGTCGACTCCTGCCATTTTACCTCGTAGCCGATGGCCTCCAGGGTAAAACGCAGCGGGAGGTAAAATTCATTTCCCTCCTGTGACCGAAGGGGAATCCAGCGGTTGCCGACTTTTTCTCCGTCTAAAACAACCCCGCTCCCGTCCACGGCAAATCTGATTTGCCGGGTTTCCCGGAAATTGATTAACTGGCGGGCAAGAATCAGCTGCAGTTCCGGCGTAGAGACCAGGCGATCCGGCAAAAGACCGTTTTGGTCGATGGAGACCCCTTGCGGCGTCAGGTAGCGGGCAATGGTCATCTTGAGCGCCCCGCCCGCCTGCAGGGGAATGACGGCCTGAACGACCCCTTTTCCGTAAGAACGCGTGCCCAGCAGAACCGCCGCCCGGTGGTCCGCGAGCGCGCCGGCCAGCACCTCGGCGGCGCTGGCGCTATATTGGTTGATCAAAACCACCAGCGGAAGAGTAAAACTGTTCCCCTCGCCGGCGGTTTTGTATTCTTCCCGGTCGCCGTCCCGGTCAAGGGTCGTCACCACCAGTTTTCCGGGGGGCAAAAAACAACCGGCGATGTCCACGGCGGCCTGCAGGTAACCGCCCGGGTCGTTCCGGAGATCAAGAATCAACCCCTTGAGCCCGGCTTTCTGCAGTTCCGCCAGGGCCCCTTTAAATTCCTCCGCAGTCCGGGTGCCGAAAGTATGAATGTAGATATAACCTGCGTTTTCGGGCAGCATCCGCCACTCGCAGGTCGGACCGACCACTTCGGCCCGCTTGATCTCGACCGTAAACTCCCCCGCGCCGGGCCTCCGGATCGTTAAACGCACCGGGCTGCCCTGGGGACCGCGAATTTTTTCGACCACTTCGGGAAGCGGTCGCTCCGCCAGGTCTTCACCATCCACCTGCCGGATCTGATCCCCCGCCCGCAGGCCGGCCTGCGCCGCCGGCGAGCCCGCAATTACCCTGGTCACCACTGGATAAGGCTCCTGTGCTTCCAGTTCCACCCCAATCCCCGAAAACCCGCCGTCTAAGGAGCTGACAAATTTGCTTAAATTCTCCGGGCTCAGGTACTCCGTATAGGGGTCTTGCAACGTTTCGATCATTCCCCGGATGGCCCCTTCGGTCAATCCATCAACTTCAGGCCGGCTGAGGTGGTGATTATATATGTATTCCATGATCTCGTGCATTGCCCCGATTCCCTGTTCAACGTTTTCGAAGGCCTGCGCCGCCGGAACAGGGGTAAAAAAACAAAAAAGAACAAGTACGGTCAGCATCATCACCGGAAGAATCTTTTTGCTCATTTTCATCACCTCAAAACTTTTCCCTGCCACCCCAAAACCTTTCCTTAAATGTACTTCGACTTTCCAGACCTTATTTCCTTCATCAGGAAAAATTTTTAGATCTTTAAAATTATCACGCAAGAAGGTATTTCAAGTACTGATGGTGAAATACTTACTTTGACCGGTAAACATTAATTCTCGTCAGCAGAAGAAAGGCGGGCCTGGTAATTTGCCCTGATTCCTGATTCCGATCCGGAAAATAACCTTCGCCCGCCGTTCGTTTGCCGTCGCTCTGATGCTCCCGGCAAATCGAACGACGGGCCGGAAGATTTCATCTTTTACCGGTGCAACCGGAAGCCGAATGGAAGACAAACCCTAATTCCTAATTCCTAACCCCTAATTCCTAATTTTTAACAAGGCGGTGTTTTGCTTTGACCACCGGCACTCTTTTGGTAATCGACGGCAACAGTCTGGCTCACCGGGCCTTTCACGCCATTCCCCTGCTTTCCACCACGCAGGGGGTGGTCACCAACGCCGTTTACGGTTTTACGAACATGCTTCTCAAAGTGCTGGCCGAATATCCCGCCCAATTCGTAGTGGTATGCTTTGACAAGGGGAAGATTACATTCCGGCACAGCGATTACGAACAATACAAGGCCACCCGCAAAGCCACTCCGGACGAATTGCGCACCCAGTTTCCCTTAATTAAAGAGTTCCTCGGCGCCATGCGGATTCCTGTCCTGGAATGGGAAGGGTACGAAGCCGACGATTTAATCGGCACAATCATCAAGGAAGCGCAGAAAGAGAAGGTCGCCAGCATCATTGTCACCGGGGACCAGGACGCCCTGCAGCTTGTCTCGCCGACAACCAGGGTGCTGCTGACCAGGAAGGGGATTACGGAGCTGGAGGAATACACTGAAGGGAAGGTCTGGGATCGTTTCGGCGTAACCCCCGCCCAGTTCACCGATTTCAAAGGGCTGGTGGGTGACCAGTCCGACAACATCCCCGGAGTACCGGGCATCGGCGCGAAAACCGCCGCCGCCCTGTTAAAGGATTACGGCTCCCTGGAAAACTTGATCGATCACGCCCCCGAATTGCCCCAACGCTACCGGGAAAAAATTCAACAGTTTGCCGGCCAGGCGCTTCTTTCCAGGCGCCTGGCCACCATCCGGCAAGATGCCCCCCTGGCGATCGACCTGGCCGGTTGCCGCTGGGAAGGCCCCGATCACCAGGAGCTATTGAGCTTTTTCCGGAAAATGGAATTCAAAAGCCTGCTCCGCTCCTTCACGCAGCCGGAAAAGGCAGAAAAGAAAAGGCAAAAGGCGGCGGAAAGAAAGGACGCACCCCGGGCAACGCTTTTCGACCTGGACGAGGTAGCCACCTACCAGGTGGGTTTTCAGGAAATAACCGAACCCGAACAGCTGGCGCAGCTGGTGGCGGCGGCGCGCCGGGCCGGCCGCGCGGCCCTGGCCTGCGCGGGCGACCGGGAAAAGGGGGTCCGGGCGGTTGCGCTGGCCCTCGCGGACTCTGCCGGGGGAAGCCGGGAGGAAGATTTGCGGATCACTTATTTTTCCGTGGAAACCTCCGGACAACTGGCCGCCCTGCGGGACATCTGCACGGATCCCGGCATCGAAAAGCTCCTTCACCACGGCAAGGAAATCCTCTGGTGGCTTACGCCAAACGAAATGACCATCAACAACCTGGCCTTCGACACAATGGTGGCGGCCTATCTAATCAACCCCGGTTCGCCCAACCTCGACCTGCCGGACCTGGCGCTGGAACACTTAAATGTGGTGCTGCCGGTAAACGGGCCGGGAGCGGTGAGTGCCCGGGCCGACGCCGTTTACCGTCTGACCGGTGTGCTGCAGGCCAAACTCCGCCTGCTGGAAATAGACCGGCTCTTTTTTGAGGTCGAAATGCCCCTGATCAAAGTCCTGGCCGGAATGGAGATGGCCGGCGTCGCTTTAGACGTCGACCGCCTGGCCGCTATGTCCGCAGAACTGGGGCAGAGGATCCAGGATCTGGCTGCCGAAATCTACCGGCTGGCCGGCGAAGAATTCAACATCAATTCGACCAAACAACTGGGCTCCATCCTCTTTGAAAAGCTCCAGCTGCCGGTAATTAAGCGAACCAAAACGGGATACTCCACGGACGTGGAAGTGCTGGAAGAACTGGCCGGCGCCCATCCCGTGGTCACCAAAATCCTGGAGCACCGGCAGCTGGTGAAACTAAAATCAACTTATACGGACGGCCTGGCGGCGCTGATCAACCCGCGCACCGGCCGGGTACACACCACCTTTCACCAAACGGTTACCTCCACCGGGCGCTTAAGCAGCTCCGATCCAAACTTGCAAAACATCCCGGTCCGCCTGGAGGAAGGGCGCAAAATCAGGCAGGTCTTCATTCCCCGCAAAAAAGACAACCTAATTCTCACCGCCGACTACTCGCAGATCGAACTGCGAATCCTGGCCCACATGACGGAGGACCCCAGCCTGGTGGAAGCCTTCGTTACCGGCCAGGACATTCACGCCCGCACCGCAGCCGAGGTGTTTGGCGTGGCCGCAGCCGAGGTCACCGCGGATCTGCGCAGCCGGGCCAAGGCGGTAAACTTCGGAATCGTCTACGGTCTAAGCGACTACGGCCTGGCCCGGGACATCAACGTCTCCCGCCAGGAAGCCAGGCAATACATCGAAAATTACTTCCGCCGCTACAATGGCGTCAAGGAATACATTGAGCGCACGAAAACCGAGGCCCGGGAAAAGGGCTACGTCACCACGATTCTCAACCGGCGCCGCTACCTGCCGGAGCTCTTCAGCCCCAGCCGCACGGTCCGCAGCTTCGGCGAGCGCGCGGCGGTCAATATGCCCATTCAAGGCAGCGCCGCCGACATCATCAAGCTCGCCATGCTGCGCGTGCACGAGGAACTGACGAAACGCCGGCTGGAAACGGAAATGATTCTGCAGGTGCACGATGAACTCATTTTCGACGTCCCCGTCCGGGAACTGGAAGAGGTGGCCGGCCTCGTGCGGAACTGCATGGAAAACGCCGTGACCCTGAAAGTGCCTCTGATCGTCGAGATCAAAGCCGGTCCGAACTGGTACGAAACCAAACCACTGGCAGAAGGGACAAAGGCACAAAGGCATACAGTCTAAGGGATTTTTGATCAACGGCTTGCGTTTTAACAGTGAAATCACCGGCCCACCGTTCGCTGGCTGCACTTTCGCATCTTCCCCTCCGTGCCTTTGTGCCTTAGTGCCTTTTGCCTTAGTTCCTTTGTGCCCTTGTGCCTATGTGCTTTAGTTCTCTTGTGCCTGTTTCCTTTTTACCTCTAAATCAAAAACTTTGCCTCCAACCTGAAGGAGATGACTGGACATGCCCGAACTGCCCGAGGTGGAAACCGTCAAGCGGACCCTGGAAGGAAAAATAACCGGCCTGTCCATCAAGGCCGTGGAGATCTTTTTACCCAAGATCATCAAAACCCCCGGGCCGGAAGAACTGGCAACCCGCCTTCCCGGCAAAAAAATCAAAAAACTGGAACGGAAGGGCAAATACCTGTTGATTTACCTTGCCGACAATCTTGTGCTGGTCATTCACCTGCGCATGACCGGAAGACTCATTTACTCCCCGCCGGATGCTCCGGATATCCCCCACACTCACGTAATCTTTCACCTGGACAACGGCGACCAGCTGCGCTACGCGGATCTTCGCCAGTTCGGGCAGGTCTCCCTGGTCAAGGTCGACGACCTGGCCGGCCTGCCGGGACTTTGCGGCCTGGGCTACGATCCCTTCGATCCGCACTTTACGCGCGAGCTTTTTCGAAAAGAACTCAAAAATAAACGCGCCATGCTCAAACCGCTCCTTTTGGACCAGGGCTTTGTGGCCGGCCTGGGTAATATCTATGCCGATGAAGTTCTTTTCCGGGCGCGGCTCCACCCGCAGCGCCAGTCCCACACCCTTACCCCCCGGGAAGCCAGCCGCCTGTACCAGGCCATCCGGGAGGTCCTGGAAGAAGCCATTGCCAACCGGGGCACCAGCATCCGGGATTACGTCGACGGTGAAGGGAGGGAAGGCAACTACCAGAATTTACTCCGGGTTCACCATCGCGAAGGTGACCCCTGTTTAAAATGCGGTACGCCTGTAATCAGGGTCCGGCTGGGCGGACGGAGCACCTATTATTGCCCGCACTGCCAAAAATCGTAAAGATCTCTCCGCCAGGCACAACTTCCCCGACCCCTCCATAAGATTAGAGTTAGGATCAAAACTTCGCGGGGGGATCGACGGAAGTGGATTTTTTCGCGCTTATCCTTTTCGCCCTGGCGCTCAACATGGATGCTTTTGCCACCGGTGTGGCTTACGGAATCCGCCGGATAAAACTTCCCTTGAGCTCCCTTTTGATCATCAGCGGGCTTTCCGTACTGGCGATTACGCTCTCCATGCTGGCCGGAAATGTCCTGGCCGGCTTTCTTTCGGAAGCCCTTGCCCGCCGCCTGGGTGGAATCATCTTGCTTTTCATCGGAGGCTGGTTTCTCTGGCAAAGCCTGCGGAAAAACGACCAGCAAAACTATGACGCCGGCGAAGAAACGAAAACGCTCCTGCACATTCGCATTTACCCCCTGGGGCTGGTTATCCACGTCCTCCGCGAACCATACCGCGCCGACCTGGACCGCTCCGGGGAAATATCCGCCCGGGAAGCTATTTTGCTGGGCTTCGCCCTGGCCATGGACTCCTTTGGCGCCGGTTTTGCCGCCTGCTTGCTGGGCTTTAATCTCATTCTTACCGCTGCTCTGGTGGGCATCGGGCACATTTTGCTGACCTACCTCGGCCTGCTCGCCGGGCGGGGGTTCAGCACCACCTGGCTGGGGAAGCAGTTCTCCGTCCTGCCGGGCTGCATCCTGATCCTCCTGGGGCTGGCAAAGCTCTGGTGAGCGGCAGGAAAACGCCTGCCGGCGGAGAACTAAAAATTTGAGGTGGTTCTTTGTGTTTTTCCGGCGCAGAAGTAGAATCAGCCTACCACCGGTTCTATTTCTGCTGCTCGTTCTGCTCCTGGTATCCGGCGCCGGCCGCGCCGCCAGGGCTTTTTACCCTCTTTTCTATAGGGAAATAATTTTTCACTACGCGCGGGAATATAATCTTGACCCCTATCTGATCGCCGCCATCATCAAAACGGAAAGCAATTTCAACCCCCGGGCCGCCTCCCCCAAAGGGGCCCTGGGGCTGATGCAGATAATGCCGAAAACGGGTCAATGGGTGGCCGAAGAGATGGGACAGGCCGTTTTTGATCCGGAGCAGCTTTTTGATCCCGAAACCAATATCCGCTTCGGGGCGTGGTATCTGGCCGATCTCTTTCGGGAATTTCAAGGTGATCCGGTTCAGGTGCTGGCGGCGTACAACGGCGGGCGCAGCAACGTCAAAAGGTGGCTTGCCGGCGAAGGTCAGACCCGGATCAAAAACATCGACCGGGTACCCTTCCCGGAAACCAGGCAATTTATCCGGAAGGTGCTCTGGAACTACAAGGTGTACAAGTTTTTATACCGTTAACCTTTCTCGCTCCGCCTACCAATTTTTCCCGCCGGTAACGGGAAAAGGCGAACAAATCGAAATCCTTTGGCTATTTGTCTGGGGGAAGAGAAAAATGCCGGATGTAATTTTGCGAGACGTAATCAAAGGAGCCTTTTACGGTGCGGCCGCCGGCGACGCCCTGGGCGGTCCGGCAGAGCTGCTGAGCGCCGGGGAAATCCAGGAAAAATACGGCGTCCTGAAGGAGATGACCGGGGGCGGCTGGCTCAACCTCGAACCCGGGGAATACACCGACGATACCGAAATGATTATTGCCGTAGCCAAGGGAATCCTGGCCAACCCTTATTCCCCGGTGGAGGAAATCGGGCGGGCGTTCATCCGCTGGTACCAGTCCGGACCAAAGGACATCGGCAACACCACCCTGATGTCCTTCCGCAACTACCTGCGCCTGGGGAACTGGCCCGAAGCCGCGAAATTAACCGCCAAGACCCTCAACAAACTGGACAGCAACGGAGGCCTGATGCGGACGCTTCCGGTAACCTTCGGCTACTGGGGCAACCTTCCCGCCATGGCCAAATGGGCGGCCAAAATCTGCGCCATGACGCATTACAGTCAGGAAGGCGTCACCTGCTGCCTTTTTTACAACCTTCTGGTTTACTTCGCCGGCCAGAGGAAGGGCTCCAAAAGAGAAATGATTACCCGGGCCCTGAGTGAGACGGACCGGTTCTGCAAAATGCTTGACCTGCACCCGACAAAATTCTTCTGGCACATCATTCACCACATTCAAAAAGGAGCGCCCGCGGTAATCCCCCGCGGAAACGCCCTGGACACGCTGGCCGCTTCCCTGCAAAGCTTTCTGCATACGGAAAGCTTTGAAGAAGCGCTGGTGGAAGTGGTCAACCGCGGCGACGACACCGACACCGGCGGCACGGTCACCGGCGGCCTGGCCGGCGCCTATTACGGCTATTCGGCCATCCCCTCCCGCTGGCTGGCGGCGCTGAAAAAAACGGCGGCAATTGATGACATTATCGAAGCATTCTGCCGCCTGCTCGAGACCGGCTGAAAAAATACCCGCCGGAAAAAAGGCGGGCATGCAAAAGAGGGGGTATAAGCGCTCAAAAACACTCAGGAGCATAATATATACCATATGTTCATAACTATGATAAACCAATTTTAGCCCCATGTCAATAAAAAAATAGCAGAAATAAAATCCGGCCCGACGGGACCGGAAGCAGGTATAAAAGCCCGTGGCGTGAATGGCGAATTCTATGTCATCCCCAGCGCCTTCATAGATGCTGTCATCGGGTCGGAGAAGAAGATGGGGTCTACCCGCTCGACAATGTCACCAGATACCTCAAGGAAGTTACGCTTGTTTTCCAAAGGTATGAGCGCACGTCGGGCGCCGTTGTCCATGCCGACCTGAAGGGGTTCAGCAAGGGATCGCAACGGTTTTATATTTCCCTGAATACTCATATCTCCCAGGATGAGCAGCCCCGGCAGGACTGAGTTCTTCTTGACCGCGGAATAGACCGCAACGATGAGGGCGATGCCTGCCTCGCAAGGGATGCGGTTGCTCAGTAGATCGATGGCCTCAACGTGGAAATCGGTCGTGTCAACCTGCTGCGAGATGCCCATTTTTACCTTTTGACCAGACAAATACGCGAATGCTCGCTGGATGGACTCCTTCATGATCCCCTCGATGCCGCCCGCGATCTTCAGCTTCCCCGTTCCCGGGGAACAGCCCACCTCCAGGCGATAGAGGCCGACCCTGCCCTGATCGTCCACAGAAGCGGTATAAACCGACCCGGGAGCCAGGGGATCCGAGGAGATCATATCCCGGCCGCCCTGTTCCGGCACACCCACGAAACGCTCTTCACGGGTCTCGATGTCCATATAGGAGAAGGATGTCTGGTGGTACTCAAATGACCCCATTTTTTTCAGCTGCTCTTTAACCCTTCGCCTTCCCTCCAATGCCATTTCTACGAGTTCGGAAAGTTCGTCTTTGGCGACTTCTCCGTGTGGATAAATCAGTTTCACCAGGCCCGATACTGTTTTGCGGACAGCTTTAACATCGCGGGCGTTGAGATGAGAACCCAACGAGTAATACCTGTCAGCAATCTCCGTATAATTATGCTTTCTTAATGCTCGAAGGGCTTCCGCGAGATAATTCACTACGAACCCGTAATGCTCAGTGAAAAACTCCATCCGCATCTTTGGTATTTCCCAACCAGGTATGTAATAGTGGATGCGATCAAGAAATGCCATATCTTCCCGGATTACCTCAGGCATTGGAATAAACAGGTGAGAGGAACGAACCATAACTTCCACTGGTTGATTGGTGTTGCCAAAAAAGGTAATCGCCGCGTGGCCCGTAAGCGCCTCTTTGCCGCGTGCAAAGGTGCCTGACTCGCAATATGTCTTAAGCGTCGTAACGACCTCCTTAGGCATCTTTTGGAGGTCCGCTACCTCGTCGAAGGCAATGGCATCCCAAAGCCCAACCAGCCCCATCTTTCCCGTAGCAAGGTTATAGAACAGGTTCGCAACCGTGGTGGGCCCCGTAAGCAGAATCGCGTAAGGACTGATTTCCTGAAAGGCGTAAGACTTCCCGGTACCACGTGGACCAAGCTCTACCAGGTTATAATTCTGCTCGCAAAGAGGAATAAGCCTGACCAACAAAAGTAGTTTTTGCCTCCGGCTAAAGTATGCAGGCTCAAGGCCGATACTCCTCACGAGCAGATCGACCCAATCGTTGGAATCAAATTCTTTTCGGTACGTTCGATAGTCTTCAAAATTAAAAGAGCCCAACTGGATTGGCTTGATCTCGTCAATCCAGAAAGGACTTCGTTTGCCGCGGGCCGTGTCGTCATATTCGTGACGAATGTCAATCTGGGCCCAAATCCCGCCCATCAGCAGCAAATCGTACTTGCGGATGAAATGGTCCGGCACGTGCACAAATTTATGACCGAAGTTGACCAGTTCAGCCCAGTACTTGTCGTCGTCCGACAGGTACCGGACCTTTACCTTGTCTATAAAGGTGTGTTTCCCCTTTTCCTTTACGTACGATTGCGCCTTGTTCGATTCGTCCGGGCGGACGAAATTGTTCGCAAGTGTCGTCTTCACCAACCGCAGGCCTGCTTCAATTGCCTGTGGATCATCGGTAGCACAATACTTCCCGAGAAGGTACTCCAGGACATAAACGGGAACGTTCGCGCCAACCTTCACCTTTCGGACAAGATCCTTTCGAACAACCTTTCCGGCGAATGCGGCGTTTGCTTTCCGATCCAGTGCGGGCATGATGACGTAGCCTCCCTAAATGCTTATCTCTACCGGGATGTTCTTCAGAACAGCGAGTTCCACCTGGGTCGTTGCATCCAATACATGGATGGAGACCGCCGGGGCATCAACCTCACCGGTCAGCATCATCGTGACGGCGTTGGGGCGGTCTTTTTCAAGGATAATTTCCTGGGTCCCCTCTTCGAACCCATACGCAGCCATTGCTGCTATACCTACCTCCGCCCGGTTTGTTCGAACAATCATTCTGACCCGCTTCGTATCGTCCCCAAAAAGTACCTGAACGACGTAAAGTACCTCCACGGAAAAAAATCTCGTCGTAATTTTGGGTTTGGCAAAAGTGAGAATCACCGTTGATGCGCCTTTATCGTAAGCACGGACATCCTTGACCGTAATTTCGGCGACGGGAACAACCATCTCCTGAAGAGAGATACCCCCGTGAAAGTAACCGCGGCTGCTTCCCCGTGTTCGGAAAAAAGCCAGGCCGAGCGGAAAGGCGAGTTCCAGGTCGCCGGCAAGGCCAAGCTCGCTGGCTTTGATGCGGATGTATCCGGGTGCGGCGCTCCCCCCGCGGCCAACCCAGACGCGGGGGTGCAGGTCAACCGTCCGGCCACCGGGCGAATCAATCTTCATCCCATCGTCCAATTCATCAATGAAAAGATGGCCGTGGTCCGCTGTAACGATAATGTGCCGCACCCCAAGCAAGGCCAGTCGGCGCACACCGCGGCGCAGCTTCTCCAGGACTTCATCCATAAAGCGCCGGGCTTCCTCTTCGTCCTCTGTTTCTTCACCGTGCCGGTCGATTTCCCGGGATGTAACAAGCAGCACGTCAGCATCTGCAATCTCCTGTTGCCGCTTCTTCGTCGGTTTCATGAGATCGTTAAGCTTGAGGACAAGCGAACGACCTGCTACTTCTGATTCGAAATGCTTCACACGCGTTACGCGATCCTTGAGTAGTGTATCATTAATCCGGATTCCCACCTTGCCCGCCCCGGCGTCGACGAGTTCCATTCCGCCGTCGGCGCCCGGCATCAGGGCGGCCATGCCCACCTCGGTAATTGTAGGCAATTGAGCGATCGCAGGGGAAATAACCACCTGGAATTCGTCTCCAAACCCATTAATCAGTTCCAGGGCCATTTCATAGCGGAGCGCGTCCACAAGGATGTACGCTGTTTTACCCTCTGCCATGCGCGCGCGGACCCGACGAAGAAAGATATGGTCCTGTGCCTCCACATCGCTCACATTAAAGTCCGCGGCGGTGAGGGCCTTCGCAAAGGATTCCGCACACCGGCCAACGACGTCAATATACCGGCGACGCGCATTGAGCATGACCTTCTCGAGTTTGGTGTGCCGGCCGTAGGGTTGTAGATCAAGCATGGCGTAGCGATGTTCCAGATGCCGGTGATATTGGTCGAGAATACACCAGGGAACGGATGGTTCTTCGGAGGCGCTGAAAATTCCCCTGGTGTAGGCCTGGATCATGGCGTTGGCGTTTTTCCTGATCGCTTTGAGTTCCGCTTCGATTCGTTCAGCGGCCAGAAAAAGCCGCGCGGCGATCTCGAGAAGCGTCCACCGGAGCCGGTACCCGCCTTCCTGGAGCGACCAGAATGATGATTTTCGCCGGGTCACAACTTCGAGTGCATCAACGATATTTCCATTGAGGATTTGAGATTCGACCCATTCGAGGAGTAAGGATTCTACACACGGGAAAGTCTCAACTGATACCAAAGTCGGCGCGTCCAGATTTAGTCCAAAAACTTGAGCCTCCGCCTGCACTTTGTCGGCCCACTTAGCATAAGATTCCCTCAAATCAAGGCGGTTGCGCCAACTCCGGCAAACTGCCCGGAGCTGTTCCTGTTGCCTGGCCGCCTCCGGTGTGTGGATGGCATCCAGCCTGGACGTGTCACCACCTGCAGTATGAATCTGGAGCTTAAGCTCAGCCAAAAGCAACGAACGGCAGAGCTGGCGCCGTACCTGCTCTATCGGTCGGCCGGGATCTATGGGCAAGCCAAGGTCTGTTTCGCACAGGGCGGTAAGTTCCGGCAGCGCGTGCTTATCGAGGATCGCCTCGTCATACTCATCTGTGCTTAGAAACAACAGTATGACCTCGGTAACGGCAGTTCTGCCGAAAATGAGCTTGATCGCTCCCAACTCACCGGTTTGGTCGGCGAGCCAATCGAGTTCGGCGAGCGTCCGCCGTCCTGCCTCCACCTCAGCCACGACGGCGTCCACCCGGTCAGGGGAGATGCGTTTGAAGACCCGTTCCGCCAGCACCTTCAGCCGCGTGTTGCGTTGCCACGGACTCGCCCCCGGCTCCATGACCACCCCCGACGTTTCGGCTTCAATCATGGCGTGCTGCGTTTTTGTACGGTCGAGTGGTATGTAGATCAGCAGCTTTGGCGGCGTTTCAAGGCCGGGACGAAGCCTGCCGTCCTCTTCGACAAACTCGAGGAAAGGCTCGATCTGATAACGGAGCCTGAAAAAACTGCCCGCAAAACGGACTACGGTTGTTTCCGGTAAATTGAACCGGTCCACAACCTCGCCGTAAGCCTGGTCCGGATCGTACCAGACAACGATTCCGTGGTCCTGAACTTGCCTGGCGATGAGTGCCATCAATTCGTCAGTGACTTTACCCATGTCCTACTCCACCAATCCGTGGGCGATCGCATAAGATTTGTTCGTCTTGCACTTTTCACGAACCCGCCCGTGCCAGTACTCCATTGCCTGGTGCGACCAGTCGTAGTCGCCCCGCTCCAGGGCCTGCCAGCACTTCTTTGGCTCAGCCTGCCACGAGGGGAGCAGTTCCCACAGGGGAGCCATGTTGATCAGCACGCCGTCATCGAGATGAGGCGTGTAGCCCCGCTGAAGGACGGCATCGATCCGCCGGGCAAACTCCCGGATGTCGTCCAGAATCTCTTCCAGCCCGGCCATTTGATTTTCGAGCGAGCGCCGTTCGCGTCCCTCAGAGTGGCGCCGTCTTTCTCGCAGATCGGCAAGCTGCGACTCCAACAGGTTAATTTTCGATCCCACGTACTGCTCGCCCCGGATGCGATAAAGCGTGTCCCCGGTAAGCTTTTCATGGAAAAGCCATACGCCGTATGTCTTCCGTGGCGACTGGAGAAGCCAGTACACCGGGCGCTTGCGATACTTTTGAATGTGCTCCTTGAAGAAGCTGCGCTCAAAGTAGCGCCGGAGTTCTTCTTCCGGATTCCCCGGCCGGCCTGTACCTGTGAACACAACCCCGGCGGCCGCTTCGTCGCCCAGCATGATCCGGAGGGCCTGCAGCACCTTTGTCGGCAGGTCGTCGGGATGGCCCGGGTCAAGGACAAGAACGCCGTCGGAATCGGCCAGATCCCTCAGCTTTGCCGCAACGTCTTCAGCAAAGCTACCTCGCCCCAGGGCTCCTTCGACTCCAGGCTGGAACCGTCCCATCACGATGCCGACGGCGTAGCTGATCCACCGGCGGGCCAGTTCCTCGCGGGTGAGCGGAACCTCTTGGGCAGTGTCGAGATCTTCTTCACCGGGTTCTGAGTCGCCGTTGTCATTATCGCCGGCCTCGTTCGTTGTAGTTCCAGCCAGTTCAGCTTCAATAGCCTCACGTTCTTTGTCTGAAATCCCGTAAAGAAGATAAACTTCTTCGTCTATCCGCAACTCGACCTGGGCCAGCGTGCGATGCCTCAGGGTCACGTCCGCCATTCCGGCTTCCCAGGCAGGCGGAGCGGTAAAGTCGTAGGTGGTTTCATCTTCTTGACAATCTTTTCTGGCAAGTGATATGGCCGTGTCTACAAGTTCGGTCAGTAAGGGGCTCGACGAATTCGGAATGGGTAAACGGGCAAGGTCGCCTACTTGAACGTGAACCGTCGGGTTGATCAGTTTCAGTGCATACTGAGCGAACTGGGAATTCATCACGCCAACCACCAATGGGATATTATCGGGAAAAACTGAGGACCCGGACACATCAAATACAAATCCCCCAGGCGAGAGTCGGGCGCTGAATCTTCCACTAGTCAGATCGGTCCAAGTCACGCCACGGCGGAAGTAAAAATCCGTGTTTTGTGGACGGGAAACAATACGTCCATTCTCAATCCCAAACTTCTTTATCTCTGCACCGTCGCTAGACCAGTTAACAATATATTCCTGGTTCCCATACCAGCGCCGGAAGCCACCGCCTTTCATATAGGGAAACCAGCGTTTGCCGGATTGCTTGGCCTCTTCACTATTGCGGCAGGCGAAGGCGATCCCACTGGCACCTGCCTCCCACCAGTAGCGAAGGAAGCGGAAGTTATCAGCCGTTGCAAGCCCTTGCCGAGGTTGAGCAATTTTATCCAATTTTGGTAGCGTTATAAATAATCGCCGTAACTCCGGTGTAATCCAATACACCCACGGGCTGCCTGGAATGGCGTCGAAGTCGCCCTGACGGTAGCGGTAGACTACGGGGTCGGGTTTACCGACACGGAGGTTTGCCAGAGCCTGCTCAAACCGCCGCCGCTTGGTATCCCCGTCAGGTTCCTTCGCCAATCGAAAATACGTCCCCACCGAGTCGTTGCGGACCTGTTCGTTCTCCTCCCGGCAGAAGACGTACGCAGCAGTTTGCAGCGTACCGGGATTCCCCACAGCGAAAAGACCCGGGCCGGAGTGCACAAGTGTTGTGATCCTGGCACGCTCTCGAATGTAAGAGCGTAAGTTCTCATACGAGCTGATGAACATAAACGAATGCATGGTGAGCATCCCAACGCGGCCACCGTACCTTGTGAACTGAAGACACCGTTGAATAAAGGCGGCATATAGATCGCCCTTTCCGGATGGATAGGAATCGCTTACCAGCCTTTTTAATGTTGAATTCATCTTTCTGGCGGACATGTAAGGCGGGTTGGTTACAACCACGTCGTAACGCCTCGACATGATTTCCAGGAGCCGCAGCCCCTTAGTTGTTTCCCCGGCGAAAAAGGATTGGTCTTTACCGGTAACGATTCGCTCACGTGCAAATGTATCGAGGGCCTGCCCAATCTGAACCTCCAGCCTCTCCCAGAACTCGCGCGTTCCAGCTTCCGTTTCAAACTGTTCATTTGACCAACCAAAGAGATCAAGCTGCCGCCCTTCACGCTCATAGCGGGCGCGCTCCTGCTCCACAAGAGTTCGTATTTCTTTTTCAAGATGGAGGAGGGAACCAAGTTGTTCAGCATCCTTTAGCCTGGTCTGCAAGGCAGCGAGAACGCGGCCGTATATCGGACGTCTCTCAAGGCCGGTCTGTCCGAGGAAGTCCTTCAACCGGTTGCCGTCCAGCATGTGGATATCGGCACATGCCAAATGGCTTTTGCGTAGAGAAGCCTTTGGATTTAGCGTTTTGGCTTTGAGATAAAGCGTCAATGCAGAGAGCTGAACGGCCCGTAGATCGATATCAATACCATGGATATTGTGGGCGATAATGGCTACCGGTATTTGGCTCTCGTCTTCCAGTGGGGGATTCTCGGGCCAGCCGGGCTTCCCCGCGTTAAACATCTCTTCACGATACATCTCAACAAACAGATCGAAGGCCACCAGGCCGAAATGCATTGTGCCACAGGCCGGATCGAGCAGGGTAATCTCGCGCACCGATTTAAGAGGCGCTTGGAGACGGTCCTCACTCGGCACGAGATATTCCAGCCTTGTACCCAGTTGGGAATCAGGGTGCATTTCCAACCACATTCGGCCTAGCGTATTTTCCACCAGAAAGCGAACTATCCACCGCGGTGTAAAGAGTTGAGTAACGGCAGGAATGTCGCTGGCCTCGAATTTCTTCTTTGACACCCGCACTTCACGGAAAGCTTGCTCTAATTCTTCTGCGTTAAATGCCTGGTATACCCACCCTATAGTTTCTTCATTCCCCGGCAGCCACGCTTCCTGGAGCGGCTCCTCATTGAGCAAACTGATCATTTGGCGCAGTGCCTGGGGCCGGGGAGCCAGCCGGCTGGCCAGGTTATCGGGGTCAAACAGGACGCGCACTTCTTGGGCCAGGCGCGCGCATTGCGCCAGTAAAAAATGCCGGTATGCCCGCTGGCGGGGACCCTCACCGAGGCCGTCTTGCGGAAGGTCTCCGGCTTCGTAATCCCGCAAGTGGTCTTCATTTCCCGGCTCGGTGAGCCACATCTTGAAGCCGTTGGAATCCTGACCGCGCGTGACGGTTTGACGCAGGAGCCTGTGCGCTTCCATCATCTTAAAGGCAACCAGCCGGTTGAGCCAGGTGAAGGCGGCCTCTTTAACCAGCTTCTCTCTTGCCTGCTTTGCGGCGATGCCGGCCTGCTGTTCTTCCGCAAGCAATGTCTCCAATCTACGACGGGTCTGGGCGGCGCCCTGGTTGCTCGCAAGCGCCGGGTAGCCGGTGGCCGGCATGAACCGCCCGTTGGGCAGGAGGCCATAGATACCTTCGAGTTGTTCGCCTATCTCCGTTAACAACAATTGACGCGCCTTAAGCGTCATATCGTGGATGGCGTTCACAGTTTCCGGGTTCATGGGTTTCCCCCTTTTGCAGCAGTTTCCCGGGCCAGGCGTTGGGCTTCCTCTTGCTCGCGAGCGGCCTGAATATCGGCTTCGAGGCGGTTGATCGCCGCCTGGATCACCACCGCCCCGGCGGTCACCAGCGTCTTGGCTGCCTGAACACGCGCGTTCGTCCAGGAGAGATTAATGGGACGAAGCCCGTGTCCGTCGGCTTCCTCGCCATCACCGGGCCGATCGGCACGATGGGCGATCTGGTTACGGCGGTAAATCAAATCGCCAACCAACTGCTTTAAGTATGAAGCGTCTTCACCACAGATTTTTTGGACCTCGGTCCAGAAGTTCCTTACGGTCATGACCTGGGTGATACGGTCAATTGAGTTCGTGTCGTACAAGGTCCCGCGTTCGAAATATTTGAGAATGATCTGACGTAATCGCAAGTCCGGGTCATCATACTGCTGGATGGATATGTAATCGCCAAGCTTAAGCGTGATGTTTTTCAGCATGTCATCTGCGCCGCTGCGTCGCGCCTTGATGATCGTGAGCACGTTCTCCCGCAAGGCATCCCAGAAAAACGACTCAATACACGTGCAGGCAACTACAACCGCCTGCCGAAGGAGAAAATCTAGACCGCCATCTATGGTCAGCGACTCGGGGATTTTCGTTGTTGAACGTGCGAGAACAGACACGCTGTCGTTGCTGGCGTGTTGGACAACTGTATTTGTGGGAATTTTCCAGTGGGCGCAGATCGCCAGATGCAGTTGTTCCGAAAGCTCTGCATGACTCAGGCCTTGGAAAAGCTGGTAGAGCTGGAGCAAGCTCTCGGCGACGGCAAAGTTCTGATTAAATAATATAAGCGCTTCCATAACCAGTTACTCCAAAATGATGCGCGCGTCCTCGGCAAGAAGCTTGATCAGATGCTCCTTGAGTCGTTCCATGGCTTCTTCAATATCTTCCGGGGTTTCAATTACGTTTCCCAGGACAGAGGAGACCCGCACCCGGATGATTTTCTTTTCAGGCGCAGCCAGCTCCTGCAGTTCGCGGATGGCCCGCAGCTTTAATGCATCCACTGCAGCGATCTCAGACTCCATCTGAGCGATGTTGGCGTGACAGATCTGGCAGACATCTGAATAGTCAGCCAGCTCAAGCTGATCACAGGCTTTGTTTTCCAAAGGAATAAGAATGGCATTGAGCCGGGCTTTATTAATCCCAGGATTGTCAGCGACCAGTGCCCATTCCGGAAGTCCTTTGACCTCATCAATTGCTGCCGAATAGGCGCCGAAACGTTCCTTGTGGAAACCTTCATACAGTTTGCGATATTGACTTGTAAGCAAATTTGTAGTGCATTGAATACTATCCAAAGCCTTGTCAAACCATTCGCTTTGAAGTGCAAGGCGAAGTTCGGCTACGGCCTTGATTATTTCGTCCGACGGCTCTCGCGCCTCCAGTACCGGGCACAGTATATCGAGGACATGTCGCGCCGCGCGTAGAAGCTGTGTATTTTGTTTCGTCAGTATAGCGGCCAGTTGCCGCGCCCGCGCCCGCGCCTCTTGATAGCTTTTCCCTTCACCGGCCAGAGTCTTGACGCAATCGTCCGCCGGCATTTCCAGGATTCCCTCAATGGTTTCCTGAAACTCAACGAGATGTTCAACGCCGGGAAGTTGAGTTGCTTTCATCCTGTTAATGAGCGGCATTATAAGTTCCCGATCATCTGCCGCCAGTTTTTGGAATGCCTGAGCCAAGGCACTTTCTTCAATATCGACCTCGTTTCCTGTCATGGCTTCGTAATACCTTGCTGCATCCGTCAGCATTTTAAGGTCCAGCGCCTCGCGCGGTGAAAAAGAAGCGGCCCGGAAAGCATTATTGTTAATGAACGGCTGCCGGCAGGCGGGATCGTTGTGGTTCCGGTACTTCCGTCCCTGGTGGGTCACTTCAATGGCCCCGCCGCGCAGGAGAACTGCCAGCACGATCCGGAGAACGTCTCGTTCCCATGCGTAACCGATCCCCTGAAAGTGGGCGTCCAGAGACTTGCCCGTGACCTTGTTTCCATAGGAGTGTTCTCGTTTGAGGTAATCGAGCACTTCGCGGCAAATCTCCGCATTGAGGTTCGGAATAGCCTTGCCGGATTGGCGAATCACGAGATTCAGGCCGTCCGGTTCTTCATAAAAGACCGGCGGCAAGCCGTTAAGGTTAGCGGCCACTAAAAATTTTTCCGCCTCGTCGCCTCTTACTGGGCGGTTTCCCAGATCAAATTTCGGATAGAGTGCTGGAATTACGTCATCGCGAAACCTGGCGTAGATTTCTGCTACTGTCTGTCCTAACGCCGATGCATCTTTTCTTACGCCCTGGAAGAAGCCGGCGCCGGCCACAATTCTTTCGGCCAATTTGTTGCGCAAGGTACGGTGAATACGGTCGCGACGCACTTTCTCATCTGCCAGACAGGAACCTTCTTCTGGTGAAAGCTTGCCCTGTGCGGCCAGGCGTTCGTGCGTCGAAACCATCTCCCGGGAGCGGTATAACTCCTCGATTTGCCGGTGGACTTCGTCGGTCAACGCGCATACCCAGAAAAGCTCGCTTCGCTTTTCGTTGCTGGCGCGGCGCGCTTCCTCACAGGCTGAATCGAAGTCCGCGGGATCGTCGGCCATCAGCAGCGCCAGCGGAATTTGGCCGGAGCCATCCACTAATTCTCCGTCAATGGTAAGCGACAGCGGAAACGCTTTACGGTTTTGGTAACGATAACCACGGACAGAAGGATCGGCGAATACCTCTTGGAGTAACTCGCGCTTGATCCAGTTGCGATCGGCCGGCCTGGGGTGAAGTCCCCGGCGAACAGTGTCCCAGTTCTTCTCTTGAATCGTCAGAAGCTTGAAACCTTCTTCCGACTCACGGACAATTTGCGCTTCTTCCAAACTTTTTAAGGCTCTGCTCACATCGGAAAGCACCGAATCCGCATCGATCCGGGGATGGAGCACTGCAGCTAAATTACGTGGTGTGCGTGGAAGATCGGTGACCACTTCCAGAAGAGCGATCGCCTTAGCAACCTTATAAGCCATCTGGTCGTTGGGAAGCCGCGCCGGCACATCGTCAACTTCCCGGGTGACCTCGGTCGGCAAGAGATTGCCGGCATAAAGTAATTCGTAAACCAGGTCCAGCGTTACGAGGTCACCGATCGGCCTGGATGCAAGGTTAGTCTGCGGATGCACAAGCATCTGCTGGGCTTGCTTGATAATAGTTCGGTTGCTGCCGCCAATATGCCGCTGGGCGCCGCGGCGGAGCCGGAGTCCGGAAACGATGTCGATACAAAGGTCAATTTGATAGGGCAAATAAGGGTAGAGATTAATGAAGTTTTCCCTGGTGATTTCGGTGTTGCGACCCGTCCGTTCCAGAGTACAAAGAGCCTTGAGCCGTCCTTCATGTTGGTTGAACAAAGTCCGGAGAAGTGTTATGGCTTCGGGCCTTTTCTGAAGAACGCGTTTACTGGTAACCTCGGAAATATCGGACTGTTTAAGGTCAATCGGGTAGGGAAACCGGTCCTGGAGACGGGCCAGCTCAATCTTTCGTGAGTCGAGCGCATCAACAACCTCGTTTAATTTTTCCTGGGAGGTGACGACAATCCAGCAGGGCGCTATCGCCTGTTTTCGGTTAACGCGGTTCTTCCCCTCGCGTCCGAATGCCTGAACAACAGCCTGGAGGTCAAGCATTTTGTCGACGCTGCGCGAGACGTACTGGCCTACTTCGTCTATGATGAAGATCAACGCCTGGCCGGGCCGTCGCCTGCCGGCCAGTTCGAACGCCCGCTCTGCCAGTAGATTTGGTGTGATGTCGGCACGTCCTTGACCGAGCGACTTCGCCCAAGAATCTGCACTGGGATATGTTCTTGGATCTAGCTTGTTCAAGACGGAGCTGGCCTCATTTATGGCGCGGCCGAGTTTGCGCCGCTCTTCCCAGCGTTTTCCATGCATCGCTTCAAAGCTTTTACGAAAGTCGTCAAGCAATCCATCTGCTTCCAGGCTGATTTCTAATTCAGCCAGATCAAAATCCTCGGCATAATCCAATGCCCGCAGGAGAGCTTTGTACATGATCTCCGTAATTCTCTCATTCGCAGTACGTACCCCGCGATCCATGGATACATCGAAGATGATGGCATAGGTTGGGATCCTTGCTTCAATTAAATCGAGGTAAGCCACCAGAGCGTCAGCCTGGGGTTTTGGAAGCTCCAGACAAGCCTTTTCCTTGATCATCTGACTTGACGACTTTCCACACACTATGCGGCCTCCGACCGTGTAGCCGACAATTTTTGCAAAGGAGGACTTGCCGGAACCAAAAAAACCTGATATCCATATTCCGATGCCCTCGTGTGGCTCTGCTGGAGCTTCAGCGATGGCCTTGTAAACAGTAGTAAAATGATCGCCAATTGACTCGGTGATCACGTATTCCTGTAATTCTTCCAACACCGTCGCTTCATCGCTCTGATCGACTTTGATGACCTCTTCTATTCGTCGATCAATCGGCTTGGAGAACAAATCCCGAATCGTTTTCATAAGTCCCCCTCAGTAGATTTTTACCCGGTAGTTATAGGCCCCGGTTTGTTCGCGTTCAGACAGTCCCATGAACTGCAGGCTGCTTTCCCCTTCAATTGTCCCTGGATAAAACAGAATTATTGGAACTAACGTCCGGCCGTGCATTTCATCCAGCAGCTTTGCCGAGCGGTAGATCGCCGGGCCGAGCGATGCGATCCGAACGAGAAAGACGACATCCACGGCGGGATCCATGCCCCTCATTCGACTTTCAATTTCAGCAGGCAGCGGCTTGAATGCATCATCAGACAACAACGTCCAAACAGTTTCCTGGGCGCGCGCAAATCCAAACTGTTGTTCTTCTTCCGCAATCGCTTCAATGCCCTCTGTTTCGTTTATCGCTGCCCATAATATCTTGGCCACAGAGATTACGTGAACTTTTCTCCCTGCATTTCCCAGTCGCGTCGCTAAGAGGCTGATATGTTTTCGCAGTTCAAACTCCAAGGCCGGATCGTAACGGAAAATCACAAACGGGAGATCATGGTATGCGCTGATCCGCGGCGGATTTGCCAGCAGATCATTTTCCAGAATTTCAATGCGTTCTTGTAACGATGACATCGGCCATCTCCTCGTAACTACGGGCCAGAAATTCAATCCGAACAATATTGCCGGCTGCCTGGAAGCGCAAAAGACCATTTCGGTCGGCTTCCAGGAACATGTTTTCAGCCATCCCAGATGAAAACAAAAAGAGTGACCAATCAGGGTGGTTTAAAAGGTTAATTCCAGTTACCCCTTCACGGTCAATGACAAATGCGATGTAGGCAAAAGATTCGACAGGTATGTATACTGGCGCAATTCTTTTTTTGGCAACGCCCTCAAGGATGCCGAAGTCACGCAGCGTCGCCAACATTCCCCGGACAACCTTAACCGTTACTGATTCCGACCAAACTTTCCCGCAGTCCGCAAGCCTTGACTTGAGCCAGGGGTACACATCTAGAGCTGTAATTCTCTGCGAGTTGCTCTTCCCCAAGTCTATTAGCTTTGTGGATACAAAGTCATATAGGAGAGGCTCATTTCTCGCGGTAATCCAGTAATAGACCGGCCGGAGAAGATCGACCGGCACGTTACGATCTTCAAGTGTACGAACAATCTTCCATGCGTTTGCCGGACGCCCCTTCACGAATCGAGGCAAAAATGCACGTCGCAATGTATCTAAGGCTCGAGAACGTGTGTTTTTCCCTAGTATATTCTCAATAACGATATTTTTTTGCCTGTTCTCTTCCCTTTCGTTCTGCCAGTTGCGAACGATAAGACGCATATCCTCAAAAAGAGCCCCCCCTTTTTGTAAGCGCGAATTGTAGCCGCATCTAACAGGATTTTCTTTCACTTCTTTTTTCATGACCGCTAACATGCTCCAATCCAAAGGCAAGTCGTTCGTGATAGGTTATGGTTCCTAGTTTCATTGGGTTAATTCGCCGAAAACCGATATTTTCCTTCAGAATATATGATAAACTTTTTTAAATTGTCTCCTAAAGCATGAGGCCTGTGGTGCAATCACCTAGGTGGAAAATAAAAAAACCGAATCCCGGTATAAAGAATTCGGCTGGTGCCGGAGACCGGACTTGAACCGGTACGGAGGAAACCCTCCGAGGGATTTTAAGTCCCTTGCGTCTGCCTGTTCCCTGCAAACCCGCATGAACACTGAACTTTTCTCTTCCGCCCCTTGTTCAAACACAAGGGACTAAAATTGTTCTACAATTCGTTTTGTGGTGCAGTCCCTTGTGTATCCTTTCGCCACGTTTTTCCCTATCCCTCCCCCTTTTTCCATAAAATTTCCTCATGCCTGCGATAAGTTTTCCTTATGCCCCGGCCCCCGGACGCGGCCCCAGGGTGCCCAGGCGGTAATAGTAATCGTTTTTTTTATCGTTTATTAAGCGGGCGACGAACTGTTTTTTCACCCTTAAAGAACTTCCTCTCAATGTCCTTTCTAATCTCCTCTGGCGATGCTTCCCCCCATTTTTTGTCAACGTAAGCCTTAATCCCCTTGTATGTTTCCTCCGTTATCCTCTTCCTGCTTTTCCACGTCCGGTAAACCGCTAAAAAGGCGTCCTTCTTTTTTCCGTCCGTTTCTTTCACCCTTTGGTGTTTATGAAAGCAGGCACGGGAGCAAAACTCCTTTTCCCTTCCGTGCCCCCTGTCGTAAAACTCCTTTCCGCATTGCTTGCACTTCCCGAACGTTTCCTTTTCGGCCCGGTGCAGCATAAAGAAAAATGCCCCCGTCAAAACGTCCTGCGTCAATACGGCGGTGATTAACCTGCCGTCCTTGATGAATGTTTTTGAACCAAGTTTTGCCCCGTCTAAAAAGCGGTTGAGGTTGTCAATGAGTGCTTCCCTTGCGTAAGGGATTAGCCTTTCCTGCGGTATGGGTGCGGGCAGCTTGAAATACCAGCGGTCTTCGTCAAACTTTTCTTTCCCGGCGTCCGATGTAAGGATAGGCTTTCCTCCGTCCAGGTATAGGCGGTAAAATTCCCTCTCCAGGCCAAACACGGAATCGAATAATTCAACAATCTCTTCCAGGTGGTATTTCTCTGCGGTGAGGTATTTCCAAATGTCCATTTCCCTTTTCGTTTCCACCACGACCCGGAAAATATCTGTAACCAGGAGGTAAAACCCCAGGATATTTTTCACTTCCGCAACGGGGATAAAGCTGCTTCCCTTCGTCACCGGCGGCCCGAACTGCCGGGTAAAGGCAACAAGATAATCCATATCCCCTTCCAATACCCTTCGGGCGGCGGATTCTAAGTCCGTGATAATCTTTTCGTCTAACCGTTTTCCTTTCCCCCCTCGTTCCCAGGCCAGGCATAAGACCCTGCTTTCCTCCACCAGACCGTATTTCCTTGCTTCCTCTTCCGTGGGTGCGGAAAGGATGCTCCGGGGTGTTTTCTCTTTCCTCTCCTTTCGGAACTCTTCCTTGTACCAATGCGGTTTGACTTCCCAGATGTACTTTTCGACCAGGCAGGCTTTTTTTGCCGGGATGCAGGCAGGGGTGACGTCCGTTTTCAAGGGATACCCCCTCCGTTCGATATGTTCGATACATATATTATCTAATAATTAATAAAGAAAGTCAATACGGAGGTGAACAAAAATGTTAAAGCACTACCGGCAAAAATTCAACATGACCCAGGCGGAGTTGGCCGGGCGGACAAACATTCCACAAAACGTAATCAGCCAGCTTGAAAACTCCCGTATTCCTGCCTTCCCGGCCTGGAGGAAAAGAATCTGTGCGGTGTTCAAAGTCAAGGAGAGTGAGATTTTCAATGAAAAAGGGTACGTCAAGCAAGAAACTCAAAGTTGAAATCCATGATACCACCGGTAAAAAAATAATCGGCTATATCGAAAACCACGTTTTCAAGAAGAATGTCTGCAAAAGCAAGCACTTTTTCACGAACTACAGTGCGTGGGCGATACAAGAAGAAGCTATTCCGATTTTGCGAAAGCATAACGTGAAACTTATCGAAATTTATGACAAAGAAAGCGGTACTACTTACAGAACTTCACTCGATACATTCTTAAGCTATTCTTTCGTTAAAAACTGGGGCTACGGGCGGCAATTGTTTCTTCCCCTGAAGTTTTGGGAGGTTATCGGCCCAGGGTTTGAGCAGATGCGACTTTTCGCTTGAAAGCGGTGCTAACATGTCCGAAAACACGAACGGTAACGGCAAATTCGCAGCCTTCAACAAGGTAATCCGCAATCCGACAATATCCCCCGCAGCTAAGGGACTGTATGCCCTTTTGTGGTCTTATGCTGACGGTGACTGTATCTGCTGGCCGGGAATCGAACGACTTGCCCAGGAAATGGGATGCGATGAAAGAACAATCCGGAGGCTTGCGGAAAAGCTGGTCAAGGCCGGTGCAATCACCAAAAAGCGAAGGGGAAAGACCCTGACAAACCTATACTTTTTGAGTGACCGGACAGAAATGTCCAGTCACAAGGAAGAAAGTGACCGGACAAATCTGTCCGGAGTGACCGGACAATTTTGTCCGAGTGACCGGACAAATCTGTCCGCCGAAAATGCCCCTCCCGCTTACGGCGACAAGGCTTCCGGGGCACGGAAAAGACCAATTAAAATACCAGATGAAAATACCAGTAATATTCCTTGCGATAAATCGCAAGGTGCGGGGAAAAAGAAAACCTCTTCTAAAAATTCCGCAAAGGAAACTGACGTTAGGGTTAGTCCGGTACTTACAAAATTCTATGAAGCATTTAAAGAAAACATTGGTGCGGAACCAACAAGAACAGTGCTTAACTTTGGACGTGATGGTAAGCGAATAAAGGAGCTACCAGAAAGTTACACAGCAGAACTGCTTATTGAGTGCGTTGATAAGTTTTTTGCGGCCCCCGGCTACATTCGGCGGAACTGTAGCTTCAGCGACTTTCTTTCGGCACTCCCCCGGCTAATTAAGAACGATTATCAAGAAGGAGGAAAAACCAATGCAAGAACAAAGTGGCGTCCTGCACTCGAACCAAGTAAATCCTGGGACGATTGGCAAAGTTAAGGCAGTTTTCCCGGCCCTGGCCGACTGGCCGGAAGAGGTTATCACCGAAAACTTAGACCGGCTGCGGGAAGCATACCGGCACTTAAAGGGTGACTGCGGCGGCCTATATACTTCCAACGGCGTCCCGCACATTCACGAGGTATTTCTACCGGAAGCAGAACCAGGGACTTTCCGAAAGGAGGTATGCCTTGCGTCCCGGCAGCGGGCGGCGGAAAAAATGGTGGAGTTGGCCGGTTTTCCGAAACGACATCTTACACTTTCACTCGACCAGCTTGAAGCTAAAGAAAAAGTCCTGCCGTACATTGAGAATTATCTGGAGAACAAAAAAGCTGGCCGCGGCCTGCTGATTATCGGCCCGACAGGGTGCGGAAAAACTCAGCTTGCGGTGGCGGCGGGTGCGGAAATCATCCGGCGATACCTGGAAACGGTGAATTTTGTTCACCTGGCGGACTTATGCAATATGTTCCGCAAAGCGATAAAAGACGACGATACCGAATACCGGCTGGAAAGGCTTATAAGCAGCAAAGAACTGGTCATCGTGGACGACCTGGGGAGTATATCGGCAAGTGAATTTGACCTTGCAAATATTAACTCGTTCATAGATACCCGCTACCGTGAAGAATTACCCACGGTTTTTACAAGCAACTTGAACCGGCAGGACATGACCGCATTTTTCGGCGAACGGGTTACTTCCCGCATAACGGAAATGTGTGAATCAATTGTCTTGACCGGCCCCGACCGGCGGACAAAGAGGGGGGAATCGAAATGATTACGATTCAATACGCAGGAAGCAAAAACTGCCCGGTTTTCCTTTGTGACGTGTGCGGCGAACAGATTCAACAGGACGGAAACGTTCTTTGGCGGCACGAAAACCCCGGTGAATTGAGATTTACCCACAAGCACTGTAATTCGGCCTTCAAAAAGGCCCACGGCCCGGACTGGGACTGGCTGCCCCTGCCCGCTTTCCTGGTGTATCTATGGCGTAACACGGCCATTGACGGCGGTAAAGCCAAAAGGGTTGTTGAGTTGCTGGCCCATTTTGAGGAAGGGGGTGCTTAAAATGCTTCTCCGGATATACCTGGTTTTCCTGTTTGTCTGCTTTGCGATTGGACTTTGGGCGATTCTCAAATGAAAGGGGATGCTGGTAAATGTTGAAATTTTCGGTAACGACTGAAACAGAAAACCGGCTGAAAAGCCTACAGGAACGGATGGCTAACCGTGGTTTTCAATGCGATGTTGAAGAACTCCTGGAAGCGATTTTAAGCATGGGCTTGGAGCAAGCGGAACGGGCGGCGGAAATCCTGGTGCCTTTCGACCCGAAGGAAGGGGAGGAATAAAGAAGATGCCCCGGATAACCGTCAGATTGCCTCCGGAGCAACTAGTCCAATTGGAGGCATTGCGGAAATGCCTAAATCGAGACAATAAAAGGCTACGGGCAAGCACAAGCGACCTTGTTCGGGCAGCCCTGGAAGCATATATCAGGCAATGGCAATTCTTGCGGCTAATGCAGGGAAATTGGAAAATCACAGAAAGGCGACGGGACAATGGCAAAGGTGGAAAAGCGGCCCGATGAATCCTTTGAATCCCTGCTTTCCCGCTTCCTCCGTGAACAAAAGAGGGAGGAAAGGGAAGCAAAGGTCCGGAAATACTCAAAAAATCGAAAGGGGAGGTGATTTGCTATGACAGACACAAAGTTGCCAACCGAAAAAGACCTGGTGCACTTACTAAAGAGAAGGGAAGCACTAAAGGAACGTTTAGAAAAACTGCGGTTAGAGTATGCGAAAGTCACTCGAAGGATTACGGCACTAAGCAGCAAGGGGGAGAGTTGATTGGCAAGTTTTGTAAAAACAAATCTAAAAATCCGCAGGATGGCACAGGGGAAAAGAGTTTGCCGGCGGTGCAACATGGCGGAAGCTGAAATCGGCGGCTTGTGCCAGGTGTGCAGGGAGTATCAAGAAAGAACCCGGCGGCGGGAGTTAGCCCGAAAGGGGAAGCTGCGGGCAGCGGGCGAACTAACAGGGAAACCTACCCCCTGGCCGTGGCCGTGGTTGGCCCACGATTGCCAAATGCTAATTTCTGGAAAGAAAGGAGAATAAAAAATGAAAGGTCATTCTTCTGTCAACTTAGCGGCAAAAGCAGGAATATCGGTGCGGGTAGCAAGCCCCGACCAGCCCCCGGCCCCCCCGAAAACCAGGGTTTGGATTGAAGCGAGAGACATCGGCCTGGATGTGTATCACCAGTTTTCCGAGTATCTTACGCAAATCCTGGAGGAAAAGCGTAAGCTGTCCTTCCTCCGGCGGCGGGGGAAACCGGAAGCAATCAGCTTAAAGGACGTTTTGGCCGATATAGACGCAAAGGTACAGGAGGCTTTCGAGAGGGAATTGCAAGAGGTTGTCGGCCAAATCCCCCCGGAAGTCCTGGAGGAATCACTTGCCGGATTCAAACGGGAGGCGAGGGTGGAATTTCTGAAGCAGGTGAAAAAATATTGGCCCGGCTCGTTTGACAGTCAGATTTTTGAACTCGCCCCGGAATTGGCCCCGCCGCCCGCCGTGGACGGGGAGAAGCTTGCCAGGCTGAAGGAGCTGCAAGGGCAGGTAGATAGAAACATTGAAAGGGCGGAAATGGCACTTCAAGAAATCATCAAATGCCTTGATACGGTGGCGGAAGCGGCAAAAGAAGAACACGAATTATTGAGGGGAACGGCAGAACAGGGGAAGGAGCGTTTCAGGCCGTTGCTTGACGAACTGCCCTTTGCGATAAAAATCAGAATTGGACAATGGCAGGGGAAACAGGCTGGTCTGATGGAAAAGGAGCGTCCCTTGCAACCGAACCGCAGGCGATGGTAAAATAAAGCAAACCACCTTGTTTTTTCACCCCCTTTTCCGGCCCGCATTAGCGGGCTTTTTTCTTCCGGGGAATTGTCCGAATTCTCTGCGAATGTAAAAAATCGATTTTTGCCCCCGGAAAAGACCCCCCTGGAAACGGGTACTTACCGGCGGTAGAATATTGACTGGTGGGTCTATATTCTACCCTGCGGTAGAGGAAGCAAGGTAGGCGGACGGATTTAACTTCTGGCTATTTTGACCAGAAGTCAGAAACTGGTAGAAAATAAGGAGGACAATTTGTCCTCCTTACTCTGGAAGCAGCTACCGAGTGGTAAAATTGACCACTCGGAGAAAATTCAAGTGCTTAAATTGAGCACTTGAAAACTACCGGAAAAATGTGCTCAAAAACGGTGAGCCGTTGGTTCCAGGATTTACCTACAACTAACGTGAATGTTCACAATACTTGTAGTCAAAAACTTCCAATTTCTTCAGAAAGAACATCTAAGCAGATAGCTTCCCTTGCCGGTGTTGGCCAAGCTACCGTCCGCCGGACTGCTCCTTCAGGCACACCATAAGGCCGGATATAGTATGACGTTGCCGGGGAGCAGATTTTTGGGTAAAATTTGACGGTGAGCAGAACTCTTCGCTGGCCGGTGCCCCCTCCCCCCTACCCTCCGGCCCGGCGAAAGGAGGAACCAGGTGCCCCGGAGAATCCTGTCACCCCTGCCTAGCCAGAAGAACCCCTTCCACGAAACGGAAGCCCTTTGCTGGAGCTGTTCTAGGGCAACCGGCTGCGATTGTGCCTTCTTCGCTTACAGGGATGCCCAAGACGGCCTGCAAGCCGTGGGTGCGTCTGCCCTCACCCTAGAGACGGAGGAAGGAACTTTCTTCAAGGTGATAGACTGCCCTTCCTTCAAGAAAGGCCCGCCGCCCCCGCTAAACCAACAGGCATTGCTTGCCTTGCTGATGCTGTAGAATCAACCTTCCTCTTGCAGAAATGGCCCAAATTTGAACGAAAAAAGACCGGGCAAGGGTAATACCTGCCCGGAGAAAAACCCCTCATTTTTCGCTTTTAAAAAAGAATAAGGCCGCGTGGTTAGCGGCCCGGTAATCGTTCGGTTATCGTCTTTTCCTCACCCTATGCCTTTGCGGTAGGAGAGTGTTTAACGGAGAAGCTGCCGTGTTCATTTCTCTTAAATCTGCTTGCGTTAGATTGACATACCTTCTGGTCATTGCCAAAGTAGAGTGTCCCAGGGTACGCTGAAGGCCCAATTCGTAACCCCCGTTGCGGATATAGGTTAGTGCGAAAGCGTGACGCAAGGCATACGGCCATAATTTCACCCCTAACTTTTTCGAGTACATTTCGATTCTATCCCCCCATGTCCAGGCGGTTAGCGGCGTCCCGTCCTGGGTGCAGAATACGGGAACGGAATCCTTCCAGGCCGGGTGCCTGGCTGCTATCAAGTCCCGGACGGCATTTGCCGTAACCGGAAGGATAGGCAAAACCCTTGTCTCCCTGGTCTTTGCGTTTTCCCGGCGGATAGTCACCTGCAAATTTTTAAAATTAAAGTCCTCCACCAGCAGGGAAAACGCTTCCTTTGGTCGAATACCAGTATCAAACGTCAGCAGGAACAATGCGTAGTCCCGCAGTCCTGCGAACGTTTCCCGATTAGGCAGGGATAGGAGGCGTTGCAAAGTGTCGGCGTCAACGTCAACTACCCTGCCTTCGTCTTTGCGTTTTCTGAACCCCTCCAAAGGATTCTCCGGGAAAATTCCCTCTTTGACGGCCCAGGCAAAGAACGCTTTCAAGTAAATCAGCTTCAAGTTGTAATATGCCGGACTTGCTTCCTTCGCCATGTATTCCAGGACGGCCCTTTTCACCTTTGCCGGGTGATATGCTTCCGGGTAGTAAGTGAAAAAGCGGGTGACGTGGCGGCGGTAATCATGCAGTGTCCCCTTGCTTAGATTCCCTCCCTGCTTCCACAAAAGGAATTGTTCTAACGCTTCCTCCCAGGTGGCCGGTGTGTCTTTGTGCAGCCTTAAAACCTTCCCTTTCGCCATGAAAAAATGCCTCCTTTTTTGAATTGTTTTGGAGGCGAAAGAGAAAGTCCCTTGTGGTGCCATGCCTTTCGTCAGACACAAGGGACTAATTTTTTTCCTGCCCCTCCTGGGACTTTTTCCCTGCCCCGGAAGCCTTGATTTTCAACTGGTGCCGGAGACCGGACTTGAACCGGTACGGAGGAAAACCTCCGAGGGATTTTAAGTCCCTTGCGTCTGCCTGTTCCGCCACTCCGGCCTGCACATTTATTTTATCACGACAGTGGCGGACTGTCAATCAAACTGTGATGTTTTCAGTGCTGACGCACCAAATATTTTATAAAGTTCTTTGAGCTCTTTTTCCACACCCGGCAGTATGGTCCGCAGGCAAAGATATGTGTTTTATGTAAATTTGGTAATGGCCTGGATATTTATGGCACTACCTGGACAGAATTGGTCCAAGCAGGTATAGGCGAGGTGGCCCTCGCCCGAAGTGATTTTTTTAGTTTAGTAGAAACTCGCGTGACTAAATCACCAGACGAAGTTGCGCCGGTTTATTGCACAGCCTTCTCAGCCTAGAAAGGTCAAGCCAGTTGCCCGTGAAGGTCTGCCATAAAAACCGCAGCGTGCCGTGAATACCTAAAGTTTGCACCGTATCCCATAAGGCTACGGTGTGTAAGGTAAGGATGTTGATCAGGTGGGCCAGCCGCATCAGCGCATGCCACCCTTTCAAGGCATTCCAGTTATATGAAAATGGATGTTCGTAGCTGTACCCATGTTTTTCGGTAAGGAAATTCTCCTCAATGCCCCACCGGTGACGGGCCGCCCGGTTGCAGCGGTTGATTACATTTTTTTTGGTCAGCGGGGTACCCGACACCCACGCCCAGGTAGCTTCATTTTCCCCCCAGGTTTCGTTGCAAACCACCACGTTGAGCGCCAGGCGATGATACCTCTTATCGGCATCCCGCCAATCGTAAACAATGCCGTTAGCCCACCAGAAGGACTGGGCCCGGTCGCCCCACTGATGCTTCCGGGTTTGCTCCGGTTCCAGTTGGTGAATTCCCAAAGCATCCTCCCAGACTGATTGAAGACAGTTTGAAGGCAGGACGATCATAAAGTCCCAGTTGTTCTGCCGGCAGATCTGCATTACCGGGCCGTTCGGGTAAAGACCGTCGGCCACGATTAGAAGAGGGAGTTTGCCCATCAGTTCTTTGAGTCGGGGTGCTAAACGATAAAAGGCCTTTAATTCACAGTCCTGTTTATCTTGATCCGGGCCATTTTCACAAAACTCAGCCAAAAGTGGAATGACGATTCCTTGCGGACCGACGAGAACAGCCTCCAGGAGGTAAACATAGTTTTTGTTCTTGCGGTGGAGCGCCTCCGGCGCAAAGGAAACAGTCCGGGCAAACTTTTGAGTGCCGTCAACGGCGACCACATAATGCTTTTCGACTAAAAGCGCCTGTAATTTCTTTTTGCGTAAGAGCTTACGGACGGTGGTCCCTAAAATATTTTCGATTTGCTCGGCCGGAATCCTCTCTAAGAGCCGGGCCAGGGTGTCTAGGTGCGGAGTGCCGTCCACTTCGGGAAAAACAGCCCGCAGCGTCTCTAAAACAGCGGGACAGCTAAGTTCCCGGTTGGCTTCGCGCCGGGAATGATACTGATAGATGAACAAAAGTAGGCCGTAAACCATGAGTACGGTTAGTTTGTGCCTTATACTCCCGGACCGGCGGGGATCCTTTAAGCGGGCGAACTTTTCCAAAAGACCGGGCAAGATCGCCCGCCAGGCATTGAGCTGCGCCTCGGCGGCCGACTGCCGGGCCGCTTGTTCTTCCTCCATTGTTTTCCAAGGACTTATGCGGTTGGGTAAGGTAGCCGCCTTGATTGCCTCCGGATTACGCATCAAACTCATCCCCCTCACCCGCCACCGGCGTCGGGGCGCAAAGCTCGGAGCGCCATTCCCGGACCAGGGGGTAAACAAACATCATCTTGATCACAGGGCGACTTTTTTGCTTCCGGGGTTCTCTGCCCAGGCCGGCTGTTTCGCCGATGTACTGCCAATTGGCCGCCCGGTAGCAGGTCCCCCGGTGCGGCGGGGTGACAAAGGTCTCTAAAAGCACCGGGGCGTACCCGTACCGTTTTTGCCAGTCCGCCCGGATGCGCCGGGCCGCCAGCGCCAGGGCTTGGCTGGCCAGGTGGGGGATTTGCACTCCCGGCAGAATCAGAAAACGAGTATTGTTTACGATTCGATAACGGAACCGGTTGCGTTCTGTCGCCGTCCACCCGATCCAGGCTTCCCGGACGGCCACCTTTCTGGCCGCGGCGGCGAATAACAAAGCGCCCAGGATCTCGACCTTTCCTTCGGCCCGGCTCTGGATCCAATAGCGCTGGTGGGCGCCGACGGGTTGGCGGTAACCCAAGGGGTGGTAGGCGGCCACCGTTGCGTTCCAAAGATGCTGTTCCTCCACCGGTACCGGGTCAACCGTCACCGGAAGATACTGTTTTAAAGGGCCTTCCCTGGGAATGCAGGGCAAAGGCGCAACCTCGTGATTATTTCTTTTAGGCGGACTCTTCTTGGGAGGCAGTACAATTAAACCGGAAGCTTCGAGTTGTTCCAAGAATAAACGGCAGGCGTCTATTTTTAATTTACCGTTCGGCGCCTTCCAGGGCAGGTTCTCGCAAAGTGTGGCGAACAACTCTCGGCGAGTTAGCCGCTTGAACTGCCGGACAGTTTCTTTGATCAACGCCAAATCCTCTGCTGTAAAAAGACGATCCCCAATCCAAAAGGGTGGGTCCCACGAACGCAAGGAAGCTCATCCTCTCCTCATTTTTTCCCACCCTATTATCGCATAAAGTCCTGTGCGCTGTCCACCCCTATTTGCAACGAAATTTTCTTCTTTGTGTCCCGAATCATTGGGCTGACGCGGCATCTTTTATTTATGCGTCGGCACTGATGGAAAAACTCCGTGCAAGGTACATTTTATGCGGCCTTTTATCAGAATACTCGCTTCAACCCCCAGCTAAAAAGAGAGCAAATCCTCACGGTTAGCTTAACCAAAGGGTTTTTTAGCATTACTGCAAGCTGCTGATACTCCTCGCGGCACCTGGTTAAATCCTGTTGCATAAAGCGTACGGAACGTTCCATTTCCTCTTCGCGTTTTAGAGCTTCCCGCAAGTCGTTGCTCAACATGCCAAGTTCTTCTCTTAGGCGTTGCTCTTCGTGATTGGCCAGTTCATTTTTTCGCTCCAGCTTTTGCCGTAGTTCTACTATTTCCGTTTGCAAACCGGCTACTTTCGTGGCATGCTGCTCCTTTAATTCTGTTATTCTTGCTTTGTTCTCCCGATCACGCTCTTTATACTGCTGTAACTTGGTAAATAGGGTTTCTAAAGAAGATTGGTTTTTATTTATTGTATCTCGTAGCTGCTGGTTTTCCGCTTCTTTTTCACGGGCTCTTTGCACCCAAAGGCGGCACTGGTGCAAAATACTGTTGGCTTTTGCTTCCAATTTGTTAATATGCTCCCGGTAACGAAATATTTCTTTTTTGCGCAGTGAGAGCAGCAAGTCCTTTTCCGCCATTTGTGTGACCAGTTGCTCGTGGCGGCCGATTTCTTCCACGCGCTGGGCCAGGGCCGCCGCTACCTCCTGATGAGCAGCGGTTACTTCTTTCAATCGTTCTTCTAAAACCAAAGCTTTCTTTTGCCAGCGTTCTCTATCCTTATGCCAGCGCTCCTTTTGCTTGCCCAGAGTATGCAAAAATCTTTTTAAAAGAT
>JAIMBK010000015.1 GCA_023511535.1 Armatimonadota bacterium | reverse complement strand
TAATGAAAATAATTATGTAAAAGTATTTACCCCTAATTCCTAACCCCTAATTCCTAATTCCTATTTTCTGAGGAGGATAATTATGTCCAAAGTTAACGAAATCGTGGAAGCTGTCAAATCCTTAACCGTCCTGGAGTTGGCCGAACTGGTCAAAAAGTTTGAAGAAGAGTTCGGCGTTACCGCCGCCGCGCCGGTTGTTGCCGCGGCCGCCGCACCGGCCGGAGCGGCTGCCGCCCCGGCGGCCGCCGAAGAGGAGGAACAGACTGAATTTGACGTCATCCTGGCCTCCGTCGGCGACAAGAAGATCAACGTCATCAAGGTGGTCCGGGAAATTACCGGCCTGGGGCTGAAGGAAGCCAAGGAACTCGTGGACAGCGCTCCCAAGCCGGTAAAAGAAAAAGTCGGCAAAGAAGAAGCCCAGGCCATTAAAGCAAAGCTGGAGGAACAGGGCGCCAGCGTGGAAATCAAGTAGAGCAAACGCCAGGAATCAAAAATCCGGAAAAGCCGCCCCGCAAAAAGGCGGCTTTTTATCCGGAAAAAATTTTCCGGAATATTTCTTGACAGCAGGCAAAAAGTATGCTAGCATGATAAAATGCCTATTCATTTGAAACCGCACGTATTCAGACGACTGCTTTGGGGAATAATTTTATAGATTTACAGAATATCCGTATAAAGGAAAAAGCGAGGTTCGCGATTCCCGGGGCCTTGCTTTTCCTTGTCTGCCCTTTTCCCTGTTCTTCTTTAAAATTCGAGGGGTGAGCGATTAAAAATGAGCCTGGTAGAATTAGGTTCCAGAACCCGGTGGAGTTTTCATAAGGTTAGCGAAATATTGGACCTTCCGGATTTGATTGAGGTTCAAAAACGATCTTACCAGTGGTTCCTGAATGAAGGCCTGCGGGAAGTATTTCACGATGTTTCGCCCATCCAGGATTTTACGGGCAACCTTATTCTGGAGTTTCTGGATTATCATCTCGGAGAGCCCAAGTATACGATCCAGGAGTGTAAAGACAGGGATGTTACCTACGCCGCCCCTTTGCGCGTGAAAGTAAGGTTGATTAATAAAGAAACCGGGGAAGTTAAAGAGCAGGAAGTTTTCATGGGTGATTTTCCCCTGATGACCGAAAAGGGGACCTTTGTGGTCAACGGAGCCGAGCGCGTTATTGTCAGCCAGCTGGTCCGTTCGCCGGGGGTCTACTTTGGGGAACAGCTTGACCCGACGGGCAAAAAAATCTACACGGCCACTATTATCCCCAACCGGGGTGCCTGGCTGGAGTTTGAAACGGACAGCAACGACCACGTTTACGTCCGGATCGACCGGACCCGGAAAGTACCGGTGACCGCCCTGGTACGCGCTTTGGGGTACGGCCCCAACGCCAGAATTCTGGATTTGTTCGAGAACAACGTGCATATTCAGGATACCCTGGCCCGGGACAACGCTGATTCGCAGGAAGACGCCCTGATTGAAATTTATAAGCGCTTAAGGCCCGGGGAGCCGCCCACGATTGACAGCGCCCGCTCCCTGCTGGAATCGCTCTTCTTTGATCCCCGGCGCTACGACCTGGCCAACGTGGGCCGTTATAAACTGGAAAAGAAGCTCAAGCACGGGATCCTTTACCGTCCGGACGGGAAAAGCGAATTTGTGAAAGTCCAGGGATTAACGGCGAGCGACCTGGCCGGGCGGGTTGCTGCCGCCGATCTCGTGCTTCCCGAAACCGGCCGCGTGCTGGTGGCCAAAGGCGAAAAGATCGATGAGGAAAAGGCCCGGCTGATCTTGCAGGCGGACATTCCGAAGGTGGAGCTGCTGGCGGAGTATATCCGGGAGCTGACGGTGGAAGATATTCTTGAAACGATCCGGTACCTGCTCAGATTAATGGACGGCGAAGGTCAGGTTGACGATATCGACCACCTGGGCAACCGCCGCCTGCGCTCCGTCGGCGAGCTTTTGCAAAACCAGTTCCGGGTCGGCCTGGCCAGAATGGAGAGGGTCATCCGCGAGCGCATGACCATTCAGGACGTGGAAGTGATTACCCCGCAGGTGCTGATCAACATCCGGCCGGTGGTCGCGGCCGTCAAGGAGTTTTTCGGTTCCAGCCAGCTTTCCCAGTTCATGGACCAGACCAATCCGCTGGCGGAGCTGACCCACAAGCGCCGGCTTTCCGCGCTGGGGCCGGGGGGGTTGAGCCGCGAGCGGGCGGGCTTTGAGGTGCGGGACGTGCACCACTCCCACTACGGGCGGATGTGCCCCATCGAGACGCCGGAAGGTCCCAATATCGGCCTGATCGGCTCGTTGACCTGTTATGCCCGGGTCAACTCCTTCGGTTTTATCGAAACTCCCTACCGCAAAGTAGATAAGGCAAACAAAAGAGTTACCGACGAAATCGTCTACCTGACCGCTGATGAGGAAGAGGAGGCGGTGATTGCGCAGGCCAACGCGCCGGTGGACGAAAACGGGTATTTCCAGGGGCGGGTGAATGCCCGCTACGGCAAGGAAATTCTCGTTGTTTCCCCGGACCGGGTGGACTACATGGACGTTTCCCCCAAACAGGTGTTCAGCGTGGCGACGGCGCTGATTCCCTTCCTGGAGCACAACGACGCCAACCGGGCCTTGATGGGCGCCAACATGCAACGGCAGGCCGTTCCCCTGGTGAAAACCGAAGCGCCTCTGGTGGGTACGGGGATCGAATTTAAAGTGGCCCACGATTCAGGAATGGTGGTGATCGCCAGAAACAGCGGTGTGGTAACCCGGGTGACGGCCAACGAAATTGTCATCCGGACCGATCTGGGCGCCACCGATTCCTATAAACTTTTGAAATTCAACCGTTCCAACCAGGGGACGTGCATCAACCAGCGGGCCATTGTCCGCAAAGGAGACCGGGTGGAAGCCGGGCAGGTGATTGCCGACGGGCCGTCCACTGATTTCGGCGAACTGGCCCTGGGGCGCAACGTCCTGGTTGCCTTTATGCCCTGGGAGGGTTACAACTACGAGGATGCCATCCTGGTCAGCGAGAAGCTGGTAAAAGAAGACTACTTTACCTCCATTCATATTGAAGAGTACGAATGTGACGCCCGCGATACCAAACTGGGGCCGGAAGAAATCACCCGCGATATCCCGAACGTCGGCGAAGATGTTTTAAAGGACCTGGACGACCGCGGCATTATCCGGGTGGGCGCCGAGGTGCGCCCGGGCGACATCCTGGTGGGGAAGGTAACCCCTAAGGGAGAGACGGAACTGACCGCCGAGGAACGCCTGCTGCGGGCCATCTTCGGTGAAAAGGCCCGGGAAGTGCGCGACACGTCTTTGCGCGTGCCTCACGGCGAAGGCGGCAAGATCGTCGACGTGAAAGTGTTTTCCCGGGACAACGGCGACGAACTGCTCCCGGGCGTTAATAAACTGGTCCGCGTCTACGTGGCGCAGAAAAGAAAGGTTTCCGAAGGGGATAAGATGGCCGGGCGGCACGGGAATAAGGGGGTTATCGCGCGCATTCTGCCGGAAGAAGATATGCCTTTTCTCCCCGACGGCACGCCCGTGGAAATAGTGTTGAATCCGCTCGGGGTTCCTTCCCGGATGAATCTCGGACAGGTCCTGGAAACGCACCTGGGCTGGGCGGCCAAAGCTCTGGGTTATTACATCGTCAGCCCGGTTTTCAACGGCGCCGTGGAAAGCGATATCCTGGAGTTCTTAAGGAAGGCCGGCCTCCCCGAGGACGGCAAAATTGAGCTGCGCGACGGCCGCACCGGGGAGCCTTTTGACAGTAAGATCACGGTGGGCTATATGTACATGCTTAAACTGGCCCACCTGGTGGACGATAAAATTCACGCCCGCTCCACCGGACCGTACTCGCTGGTTACGCAGCAGCCCCTGGGCGGGAAGGCCCAGTTCGGCGGGCAGCGGTTCGGCGAGATGGAAGTTTGGGCGCTGGAAGCATACGGGGCCGCCTACACGCTGCAGGAAATTTTAACCGTGAAGTCCGACGACGTGGTGGGCAGGGTAAAAACTTACGAAGCCATTGTCAAGGGCGAAAACGTACCCGAACCGGGCGTTCCCGAATCGTTTAAGGTGCTGGTGAAGGAACTGCAGAGTTTGGGCCTAGACGTAAAAGTGCTTTCCGAGGACGATGAGGAAATCGAAATTAAAGAAATCGAGGACGACATTACGGAAACGGCCAAGGATTTGGGGCTGGAGCTGCCCGTCGACGACGGGCGTAAAAGTAGTGACCTGGAGGATGAGTATGTTGAGGACGAAACAGATGCGGAGGCAGAGGTAGAGATAGAGGAAGAAGATTTCCAGGGCGTGTTCCTGGACGACGACCTGGTGCTGAACGACGAAGAAGAGCCCGACGAGGAAGGAGAATAAGGGGTCGGAGGTACAAAGGTACAGAGTTGCAACGGCCGGCGGCACAAAGCCACTGTGGAATGAGAGCCGAAGAGGCACGAAGGTACTGAGGCCCAGAGGCACAAAGGAAGTACATATCCGGCGAAACTGCTCACTTTGGCGGGAGCATGGCGTTGTCCTGAAGCGAACGGCTTGTAGTGCCTTTAGGTGTTGAATAACTTGAGCCCTAAACAGAGGGGAGATGGATCCTTTGCTGGAACTGAACAATTTTGACCGGATTCGGATTGGGTTGGCATCCCCCGAACAGATTCGCCAGTGGTCCAGCGGCGAGGTAAAGAAACCAGAAACAATCAATTACCGGACCCTCAAGCCGGAGCGGGACGGCCTGTTCTGCGAACGGATTTTCGGGCCGACCCGCGATTGGGAGTGCCATTGCGGTAAATATAAACGCGTCCGCTACAAAGGCGTGGTTTGCGACCGCTGCGGGGTAGAGGTCACCCGCGCCAAGGTGCGCCGGGAGCGCCTGGGCCACATTGAGCTGGCGGCGCCCGTTTCGCACATCTGGTACTTTAAAGGAATCCCCAGCCGGATGGGCCTGCTGCTGGATATTTCGCCGCGCGCCCTGGAAAAGGTTCTTTACTTTGCCTCCTATATCGTTATCGATCCCGGGAACACCCCCTTGTTGAAAAAGCAACTGCTGACCGAAACGGAAGTCCGGGAATACCGCGAAAGGTACGGCAATAACGCGTTTAAGGCGATGATGGGGGCGGAGGCGATCAAGCTTTTGCTGGAGGAAATCGACCTCGACGAGCTGGCCCGGGAGTTGCGCAAAGAGTTGAGGGAGGTTTCCGGCCAGCGGAAAATCCGGGCCATCCGCCGCCTGGAAGTGGTCGAAGCGTTTCGCAAATCGAACAACCGGCCGGAATGGATGATTATGCAGGTAATTCCGGTGATCCCTCCCGAACTGCGCCCCATGGTGCAGCTGGACGGCGGCCGGTTTGCCACCTCCGATTTAAACGACCTTTACCGCCGGGTGATCAACCGCAACAACCGCTTAAAGCGCCTGCTCGACCTGGGCGCTCCGGACATTATCGTGCGCAACGAAAAGCGCATGCTGCAGGAGGCGGTAGACGCGCTGATCGACAACGGCCGCCGGGGGCGCCCGGTAACCGGGCCGGGGAACCGCCCGCTCAAGTCCTTAAGCGACATGTTGAAGGGGAAACAGGGCCGGTTCCGGCAAAACCTTTTGGGCAAACGGGTGGATTATTCGGGCCGGTCGGTGATTGTCGTCGGTCCCACCCTGCAGCTGCACCAGTGCGGGCTGCCCAAGGAAATGGCTTTGGAGCTGTTTAAGCCTTTTGTAATGAAGAGTCTGGTGGCCAGAGGGTATGCCCACAACATCAAAAGCGCCAAGCGCATGGTGGAGAGAGTGAAGCCCGAGGTCTGGGACGTGCTGGAGGACGTGATCAGCGAGCATCCGGTTTTGCTCAACCGGGCGCCTACTCTGCACCGGCTGGGCATCCAGGCCTTTGAGCCGGTGCTGGTGGAGGGCCGGGCCATCCAGATTCACCCGATGGTCTGTACGGCCTACAACGCCGACTTCGACGGGGACCAGATGGCCGTGCACGTGCCCCTTTCCGCCGAGGCCCAGGCGGAAGCCCGGCTGTTGATGCTGGCTTCCCACAACATCCTGAATCCCAAGGACGGCCGCCCGGTCACCATTCCCACCCAGGATATGGTTTTGGGGTGCTATTACCTGACGGCGGAGAAGGAAGGGGTGCCGGGCGAAGGAAAAATATTTAAAGACGCCGAGGAAGCGATCATGGCCTACCAGGATAAGAAGGTGCATTTGCAGGCCAAAATTAAAGTCCGCCGGGACGGCCGGCTGCTTACGACGACGGTCGGACGACTGATTTTCAACGAAGTGATTCCGCCCGAACTGGGTTACTTAAACGAGGCCATGGATAAAAAGAGTTTAAGCAACCTGGTGGACAAGTGCTACCGCAAGCTGGGGTTCAGTGCGACCGTTTCCCTGTTGGACGGGATTAAAAAGTTGGGTTTTCACTTTGCCACCCGCGCCGGGGTAACGATCAGCATCCAGGATATTACCATTCCCCGGGAAAAGGAAGCGATCTTAAAAGAAGCGGAAGCGCAGGTGGAAACCATTGAACAGCAGTACCGCCTGGGCCTGATTACCGAGGAGGAGCGTTACCGGAAAGTAATCGGCGTCTGGACCGAAGCCACGGAAAAAGTGACGAAAACGCTGGTGGACTCCCTGGACAGGTTTAACCCGGTCTACATGATGGCCAACTCCGGCGCCCGGGGAAACATCCAGCAGATCCGGCAGCTGGCCGGCATGCGCGGGTTGATGGCCGACCCCTCCGGCCGGATCATCGACATGCCCATTAAAACCAGTTTCCGGGAAGGGCTCACCGTTCTGGAGTACTTCATCTCCACGCACGGAGCCCGCAAGGGCCTGGCCGACACGGCCCTGCGGACGGCCGACTCGGGCTACCTGACCCGCCGGCTGGTGGACGTGGCCCAGGACGTGATCGTCAGGGAGTTTGATTGCGGTACCACCGAAGGAATTGAAGTGGAGGAAGTCAAGGACGGCCAGGAAGTAATCGAAAAGCTGGAAACCCGGATTACCGGCCGCCTGGCGGCGGAAGATATTATTTTGCCGGAAACCGGCGAGGTGCTGGTGCACCGCGATGAAATGATCGACGAAGACGCGGCGGAAAAGATCGTCTCCGCGGGGATCCGGAAGGTAAAAATCCGTTCCGTGCTCACCTGCCGGACGCAGTACGGCGTCTGCGCCAGGTGTTACGGGCGCAACCTGGCTACGGGGCAACTGGTGGATATCGGCGAGGCGGTGGGGATTATTGCCGCCCAGTCCATCGGCGAGCCGGGCACCCAGTTGACCATGCGTACCTTCCACACCGGCGGCGTGGCCGGTGAAGACATCACCCAGGGTCTGCCGCGCGTGGAAGAATTGTTTGAAGCGCGCCGCCCGAAAGGCCAGGCCGTCATTTCCGATCGCGACGGCACGGTGGAAATCCGGGAGAACCGGGGGAAAAGGGAAATCGACGTGGTTGGGCTGGACGGCGAAAGAAGCACCTTCCAGGTGCCGTACGGAGCCCGCCTGAAGGTCAAGGAAGGCGATTTTGTCCTGGCCGGGGATGAGCTTACGGAAGGCCCCGTCAATCCTCATGATTTGTTGAAAATTAAAGGCCCGCAGAAGGTCCAGCTGTATTTGCTGCAGGAAGTCCAACGCGTCTACCGGCTGCAGGGGGTGGAGATCAACGACAAGCATATTGAAATTATGATCCGCCAGATGCTCCGCAAGGTGAAGGTGGATGACCCGGGAGACACGGATCTTTTGCCGGGCGGCTTAATTGACGTCTTCGAGCTGGAGGAAGAAAACCGGCGGTGTGAGGCCCTGGGCGGCCAAAAAGCCACCGCCAGGCCGCTGCTTTTAGGGATTACCAAGGCTTCCCTGGCTACCGATTCATTCCTTTCCGCGGCTTCCTTCCAGGAAACCACCAGGGTGCTTACGGAAGCGGCCATCAAGGGCAGGCTGGATCCTTTGCTGGGTTTAAAAGAAAACGTGATTATCGGCAAGTTGATTCCGGCCGGTACAGGCATGAGCCGTTACCGCCACGTCCAGGTTTTTGACGGCGAGAAAAGCGAAGAATATGTTGACAACGTGCCCAACTGATGATAACATATTCAAGTGTGTCTGGAGGACCAAGGGGGGGAGAGATCTATGCCCCTGGCGCGCCTGTCGGCCGCCCGGAAAAAAACGGTCGGCTCCAAGCAAACCTTGAAGGCGATTCAGCGCGGGGAGGCAAAGGTGGTTTATCTTGCCCTGGATGCCGAAAAGCACGTTACAGAACCTCTCCGGCAGGCATGCCGGCGCGGTAATATACTTATTGTGGAAGTGGATTCCATGCGCATTTTGGGGAAAACCTGCGGTATCAATGTTGGTTGCGCCTCGGCAGCCATCATCGAGGATTAAAGGGGGTGGACGGTGAACAATGCCGACAATCAGCCAGCTTGTGCGTGAAGGCCGGGAAGCGGCGAGGAAGAAATCTTTGGCGCCGGCCCTGCAGGGATGCCCGCAACGCAGGGGCGTCTGCACCAGAGTTTACACGACGACCCCCAAGAAACCAAATTCCGCCCTGCGGAAAGTGGCGCGGGTACGCATGACCAACGGGATCGAAGTTACTTCCTACATCCCGGGCATCGGGCATAATTTGCAGGAGCACTCGGTGGTCCTGGTCCGCGGGGGGCGCGTGAAAGATTTACCCGGGGTAAGGTACCACATTGTCCGGGGCGCCCTGGATTCCGCCGGAGTCCAGAACCGGCGCCGGGGGCGTTCCAAGTACGGGGCCAAGCGGCCGAAGAAATAAGGCACAAAGGCACCAGGCACTCGGGGATAAAGGCACAGAGGCGCCAGGGCATAAAGTATATAAGGTAAAAAGGCATTAAGGCCCGAAAGTATAAAGAATTATCCTATGGACGATCAGAAATATTTTTCCTTTGTGCCTGTTAACTTTGTGCCTGCCATTTTCAAGAGACCAATCCCTGGTTATACTTTTAGGAAAGGGGGGTAATACATGCCCAGAAGAGGCAGGGTGCCGCGGAGGGAAGTTCCGGCCGACCCGGTTTACGGCAGTAAAGTGGTAACTAAATTGATCAATCAGGTGATGCTGAAAGGAAAAAAGAGCATCGCGGAAAAAATATGCTACGGAGCATTTGAGATCATCCGGGAAAAAACCGGCAAAAATCCGCTGGAGGTTTTTGAGGGAGCCTTAAAAAATGTCATGCCGGTACTGGAAGTGAAGGCGCGGCGCGTCGGCGGCGCCAATTACCAGGTGCCGATTGAGGTGCGCCCGGAGCGCCGGCAAACGCTGGGGATCCGGTGGCTGACCCGGTACGCCCGGGAACGGAGCGGCAAACACATGCAGGAAAAACTGGCGGCCGAAATCCTGGATGCCGCTGCAAATACCGGCGGGGCCGTAAAGAAAAAAGAGGACACCCACAGGATGGCCGAAGCCAATAAAGCCTTTGCCCATTACCGGTGGTAAATCTCAAAACAGCTTCCAGGCAGGAGTAAAGGAGTTGAAGTTACGGTGGCCCGGCAATTTCCACTTGAAAAAACACGGAACATCGGGATCATGGCGCACATCGATGCCGGTAAGACCACCACTACCGAACGGATTTTGTATTATACCGGTAGAGTGCATAAAATGGGCGAAGTGCACGACGGCGCATCGACTATGGACTGGATGATCCAGGAGCAGGAGCGCGGCATTACCATTGTCAGCGCTGCGACCACCTGCCACTGGCGCGACCATCGCATCAACATTATCGACACGCCCGGGCACGTGGACTTTACAGTCGAGGTAGAACGTTCCTTGCGTGTCCTTGACGGGGCAGTTGCCATCTTCTGTTCGGTGGGAGGGGTGGAACCGCAATCGGAAACGGTCTGGCGCCAGGCCGATAAATACGGTGTTCCCCGGATTGCCTACGTGAATAAAATGGACCGCGTCGGGGCGGACTTTTTCCGGTGCCTGACCATGATGAAGGAACGGCTGGGTGCAAACCCGGTGGCGGTTCAACTTCCGCTGGGTCAGGAGGAAAATTTTGCCGGGGCAATTGATTTGATCCGGCGCAAAGCCATTGTTTATCTCGATGAACTGGGGACTCAGCTGGAATACAGGGAAATCCCCCCCGACCTGGCTGCGCAGGCTGCAGAACACCGGGAAAAGCTGTATGAGGCCCTCGCCGAGCTGGATGAGGAATTCATGCTGAAGTACCTGGAAGGCGAGGAAGTAAGCGAAGAAGAAATAAAAAGGGCCCTGCGCAAGGCAACCCTGGCGGGTAAAGCGGTGCCCGTCTTATGCGGTTCTTCCTTTAAAAACAAAGGGGTCCAGCCCCTCTTGGACGCAATTGTGGATTATCTTCCCGCCCCCACGGATATTCCCGCCGTGCGGGGAGTAAACCCCGCCACCGGGGAAGAAGAGGAGCGCGTGAGCGGCGACGGGGAGCCGTTTTGTGCCCTGGCTTTTAAAATTATGACCGATCCTTACGTTGGCAAGCTTACCTACGTCAGGATTTATTCGGGTGAGCTTACCGGCGGATCTTACGTATATAACCCGGCCCAGGACCGGCGCGAGCGCGTGGGACGAATCCTGCGCATGCACGCCAACCACCGCGAGGACGTCAACGAAGCCTATGCCGGCGACATCATCGCCGTGGTGGGCTTGAAGCATACGGTGACCGGGGACACTCTTTGTGCGGAAGAACGGCCCATTCTGCTGGAGCCGATGGAGTTTCCCGAACCCGTCATCTCCGTGGCCATCGAGCCCAAAACCGCGGCCGACCAGGACAAAATGGGCGTGGCGCTGACCAGGCTGGCCGAAGAAGACCCGACGTTTAAAATGCATACGGACCAGGAAACCGGCCAGACGATTATCTCCGGAATGGGCGAACTCCACCTGGAGATTATTGTCGACCGGCTGCTGCGGGAATTTAAGGTGGAGGCCAACATCGGGCGGCCGCAGGTGGCCTACAAGGAAACCATTTCCCTGCCGGCGCGCGCGGAGGGCCGGTACATCCGCCAGACGGGCGGGCGCGGGCAGTACGGGCACGTTGTGCTGGAAGTGGAGCCGCAGGAGCGCGGCGGCGGCATTGCCTTCGTTAACAAGGTTGTCGGCGGCGCGATCCCCAAGGAATACGTCAGCGCCGTGGAGTCCGGCGTGCGGGAGGCAATGGAAAACGGCGTGCTGGCCGGCTACCCTGTAACGGACGTGACCGTGAACATCGTGGACGGATCCTACCACGAAGTGGATTCTTCCGACGTGGCCTTTAAAATTGCGGGTGCCATCGGCTTTAAAAACGCCGCCCAGAAGGCCAGGCCGGTGCTTTTAGAGCCGGTGATGAAAATAGAGGTAGTGGTCTTCGAAGAATACATGGGAGATGTCATCGGCGATTTAAACGCCCGCCGGGGGCGCATCGAAGATCTGGAAACCCGGGGGGAAAGCCGCGTGATTCACGGCTACGTACCCCTGGCCGAGATGTTCGGCTACGCCACCGAACTGCGCTCCCGCACCCAGGGGCGGGGGACGTACACAATGCAGTTCAGCCATTACGAAGAAGTGCCCCAGCCCATCGCCCGGGCCATCATCGCCCGGCGCGGCGGCAACCTGGAACTGGCGGGGAACGCCTAGCGTGTGATCGAAATGAATTTCTAAGGGAGTTGCCCATGGGAACATTCGTTCCCGCCATTAATGATGAAAATGAGGGCTGGAATTTGTCCGGGCGAGCATCGGAGCGAGCCGGACAATTCCAGCCCGATGGGAAATGATGGTAAGCTATTTTCTGAATTTCTAAGAAAGGAGAATCAACCCCATGGCAAAAGCAAAGTTCGAACGCACCAAACCCCACGTGAACATCGGCACCATCGGCCACGTCGACCACGGCAAAACCACGTTGACCTCGGCCATCACCGTCATCCTCTCCACCGTGGGTAAAGCGCAGGTCAAAAAATACGAAGAGATCGACAACGCTCCAGAAGAAAGAGAACGGGGCCTCACCATCAACACCGCCCACGTGGAATACGAGACGGAAGCGCGCCACTACGCCCACGTGGACTGCCCCGGCCACGCCGACTACGTGAAGAACATGATCACCGGCGCCGCGCAAATGGACGGCGCCATCCTGGTGGTCTCCGCCGCCGACGGCCCCATGCCCCAGACCCGGGAGCACATCCTTTTGGCCCGCCAGGTGGGCGTCCCCTACATCGTGGTCTACATGAACAAGGCCGACATGGTGGACGACCCCGAACTTTTGGAACTGGTCGAACTGGAAGTAAGAGAACTTCTCTCCACCTACGAATTTCCGGGGGACGACATCCCCGTGATCATCGGCTCGGCCTTAAAAGCCGGCGAGTGCGGCTGCGGCAAAAGGGACTGCCAGTGGTGCAAATCCATCTGGGAGCTCATGGACGCCGTGGACACCTACATCCCCACCCCGCAAAGAGACGTCGACAAACCCTTCTTGATGCCCATTGAAGACGTCTTCACCATCACCGGCCGCGGCACCGTGGTCACCGGCCGGGTGGAAAGGGGCACCGTCAAAGTGGGCGACGAAGTGGAGATCGTCGGCCTCATGGATAAACCAAGAAAAACAGTGGTCACCGGCGTGGAAATGTTCCGCAAGATCCTGGAAAGAGGCGAAGCCGGCGACAACATCGGCTGTCTGTTGCGCGGCATCGAGCGCAAAGAAGTGGAAAGGGGCCAGGTCTTAGCCAAACCCGGCTCAATCAAGCCCCACACCCACTTCAACGCCGAAGTCTACGTCTTAACCAAAGAAGAAGGCGGCCGCCACACCCCCTTCTTTAACGGCTACCGGCCCCAGTTCTACTTCCGGACCACCGACGTCACCGGGGTGATCACCCTGCCCGAAGGGGTGGAAATGGTCATGCCGGGGGACAACATCCGCCTGACCATCAAGCTGATCACCCCCATCGCCATTGAAGAAGGCCTGCGCTTCGCCATCCGGGAAGGCGGCCGCACGGTGGGCGCCGGGGTGGTTACGTCGATCATCGAGTAAATTTTTCGGGAGGTAGCCATGAGAAACCAGAAAATAAGAATTCGTTTAAAGGCCTTTGATCACCAGTCGCTGGATCAATCGGCCCAAAAAATAGTGGAAACGGCAAAAAGGACGGGCGCCAGCGTGGCGGGCCCCATCCCCTTGCCCACGGAAAAAAATATTTACACCATCTTGCGCTCCCCTCACAAAGACAAGGATTCCCGGGAGCAGTTCGAGCTGCGCACGCACAAGCGTTTAATCGATATTCTCGACCCGACGCCGAAAACGGTAGACGCCTTAATGCGCCTGGACCTGCCGGCCGGCGTGGATATCGAAATTAAGTTATAAGTGGTTGGTGGTTGGTGATGAGTGGTCCTGGATCAGGTCAGGTGGGATTTGATTCGGCTGGGCGGTTGAGGGCGCGCCTGTTTGAATTAAAAATCCCAACGACCCACCACCAACCACCTACCACCAAAAGGAGGTTTCTCGGTGGCAAAAAGTATTTTAGGCAGGAAAGTGGGGATGACGCAAATTTTTACCGATACCGGGGTAGTCATTCCGGTAACGGTAATTAAAGCGGGCCCGTGTGTGGTGGTCGCGAAAAAAACTCCGCAGCGCGACGGTTACAGCGCCATCCAGCTGGGTTTTGAAGAAGCGAAGGAGTTTCGCGTCAATAAGCCCTTAAAGGGTCACTTTGCGCGGGCGGGCGTAAAGCCGCTGCGCGTGTTAAGGGAAGTAAGGGTGGAGGATCCGGACGCTTACGAGATCGGCCAGCAAATTAAAGCGGATATTTTTCAGCCGGGAGAAAGGGTGGACGTGGTCGGCACCTCGAAGGGGCGCGGCTTTGCCGGCGGGATTAAACGCCACGGCTTTCACCGCGGTCCGATGGCCCACGGTTCCAAATACCACCGGCGCCCCGGCGCCCTGGCCGCCAAAGGACCGGCGCGCGTCTTTAAAGGGCGGAAGCTGCCCGGCCATTACGGAACGGAACGGGTTACCGCGCTGAACCTGGAAGTGGTCCGGGTGGACCCGGAGAAAGATCTCCTGGCCGTGAAAGGCTCCCTTCCCGGGCCGCGCGGCGGGCTGGTCCTGATCAAGAACAGCGTCAAGGCGATTAAGAAAGGGTGAACTTGCATGCCCCAGGTTGCCTTATACAATATAAACGGTGAACAGGTAGGAGAAATAGAGTTAAATAAAGATGTTTTCGGCCGGGTCAATAAGTTTGTCTTGCACGACGCGGTGGTGAAGCACCTGGCCGGCCGCCGGCGGGGAACCCACGATACCAAAACGCGCGCGGAAGTTCGCGGCGGCGGCCGCAAGCCCTGGCGCCAAAAAGGCACCGGGCGGGCGCGCCACGGCAGCATCCGCTCGCCCATCTGGCGCGGCGGCGGCATCGTCTTCGGCCCGCATCCGCGGGACTACAGCTATCCCCTCCCGAAGAAGGTGCGCCGGCTGGCCCTGAAATCCGCCCTTTCCGCCAAAGCGGCCGGGGGGAAAATGCTGGTGCTGGATGAATTAAAACTGGCTGCTCCGCGGACGAAAGAAATGCTGGCCATCCTGGATAATTTGGGGATCACCGGCCCGGTGCTGCTGGTTACGGCGGCCAGGGATGAAAACACTTTTAAATCGGCGCGCAATCTTCCCGGCGTTAAAACCGTCACCGTCGAAGGACTGAATACCTACGATATCCTGGCGAGTGACACCCTTTTGCTCACCAGGGACGCTCTGGCCAGGGTAGAGGAGGTGTTCTCCCGGTGAAGAATCCCCGCGATATCGTGATCAAGCCGGTGGTGACGGAAAAAAGTTATTCGCTGGCCGGGCAAAATAAATATACCTTCGTTGTTGCCCCGGAGGCGAATAAGGTGGAAATCAAAAAGGCCGTCGAGGATCTTTTTAAAGTCAAAGTGCTGAAGGTGAACACGCTGAATGTAAAGGGGAAGCCGAGAAGGGTCCGCGGCAGAACCGGTTACCGGCCGGATTACAAAAAGGCTGTCGTGACGCTGCGGCCGGGCGATAAAATAGAGGTCTTTGAAAGCTGACGGGAAGAATTTTAAGGAGGTGACCGAAAATGGCCGTTAAACAATTCAAGCCGACTTCTCCGGGACGGAGATTTGTCACCGTTTCGACTTTCGAAGAGATCACCAGGGATAAACCCGAAAAGTCCCTGGTTCTTCCGCTGAAAAAGACGGGCGGGCGCAATTTCCGGGGGAAGATCACCGTCCGCCACCGCGGCGGCGGGCATAAACGGATGTACCGGGTGATCGATTTTAAGCGCGATAAAGACGGTATCCCCGCGAAAGTCGCCGCCATCGAATACGACCCGAACCGGGCGGCCCGGATTGCCCTCCTGCACTACGCCGACGGGGAGAAACGCTACATGATCGCCCCGCTCGGCCTGGAGGTGGGCATGACCGTCGTTTCCGGGCCGGACGCCGATATTAAAACCGGAAACTGCCTGCCCTTAAAGAATATCCCGCTGGGCACCCTGGTGCATAATATTGAACTGTATCCGGGCGCCGGCGGGCAGCTGGTCCGCTCGGCCGGCGGAGCCGCCCAGGTGATGGCCAAAGAAGGGCGGTACGTCACCTTAAGGATGCCCTCGGGGGAAATGCGTCTGGTTCTGGAGGACTGCCGGGCGACCATCGGACAGGTGGGCAACGTGGAACACGAAAACATTACCATCGGCAAAGCGGGCCGGGCCCGCTGGCTGGGCATCCGGCCGACCACCCGCGGCGTGGTGATGAACCCGATCGACCATCCGCACGGCGGCGGGGAAGGCAAATCGCCCATCGGGCGCAACCCCGTTACCCCGTGGGGCAAACCGGCGCTGGGCGCCCGGACGCGCAAGAAAAAGCCCGGCGACCGCCTGATTATCAAGCGGAGAGCGTAAACATGTATATTTTTGATCGCGAAAGGGGGCGCATGACGGGGTGGGTCGTTCATTAAAGAAGGGACCGTACTGCGACGAAAAGCTCTTGAAAAAAATCGAAGAAATGAACGCCAGGGGCGAAAAACGCGTCATCAAAACGTGGTCCCGCCGGTCAACCATCTTTCCCCAGATGATCGGCCATACCATCGCCGTTCACGACGGAAAAAGACACGTTCCGATCTACATTACCGAAGACATGGTCGGGCATAAATTAGGAGAATTTGCGCCGACGCGCTTTTTCAGGGGCCACGGCGCCCATACGGAGCGCTCTACGGCCCTGAAGTAAGCGGACGGCGGAAAGGAGTATTTTTCATGGAGGCCAAAGCAGTAGCCAGGTACATCCGGATTTCGCCGCGTAAAGTCCGTCCGGTGGTCGATCTGGTCCGCGGGAAAAGCGTTGACGAGGCGCTCGCCATTTTAAAATTTACACCGAAGAGAGCTTCTGCGCCGGTAGCCAAGGTCATCCGTTCGGCTGCCGCCAACGCCGAACATAATTACGATCTGAACCGGGATAACCTTTATATCGCCGCCGCTTACGTCGACCAGGGACCCACCTGGAAGCGGTATCAACCCAGGGCCTACGGGCGGGCCAACCTCATCCAAAAGCGGACCAGCCACATCACTATCGTGGTTCAAGAAAGATAGGGACGGGAAAGATTACTCCAGATGAAGTAAGCTTTGCTTGAAAATTTATGCTGACCTCTGACGGCTGACGACCGACGACCGATATAAGGAGGGTTAATGTGGGTCAAAAGGTACATCCGAAAGGATTGCGTTTAGGAATCATCAAAGATTGGGACGCCAAATGGTTTGCGGACAAGAAAAGCTTTTCCGCGACTCTTTTGGAGGACGTGAAAATCCGCCAATACATCAAAAAGAAACTTTACGCTGCGGGCATTTCCCGCGTCCAGATCGAGCGGGCGGCCAACCGCCTGCGGATTTCCATTTATACCGCCAAACCCGGAATCGTGATCGGCCGGGGAGGGGCGGAGGTTGAAATCTTGCGGAAAGAACTGGAAAAAATGACCGGCAAGCAGGTCCACATCAGCATTGTGGAAATCAAAATGCCGGAACTGGACGCCCAGCTGGTGGCGGAAAATGTGGCGGCGCAGATTGAAAAGCGGGTTGCTTTTCGCCGGGCCATGAAACAGGTCGTCTCCCGGGCCATGAAAATGGGCGCCAGGGGGATCAAAGTGGCCTGCAGCGGCCGTCTGGCAGGTGCGGAAATCGCCCGCACGGAATGGTACAGCGAAGGCAAGGTGCCCCTGCATACCCTGCGGGCCGACATCGATTACGGTTTTTGCGAAGCAAAAACAACCTACGGCAGGATTGGCGTCAAGGTCTGGATTTACCGGGGGGACGTTTTGCCGCAGAAAGGCAAGGCCGCCGGTCAGGGGGGTGCTTAACCAGTGTTGATGCCGAAAAGAGTCAAGTACCGGAAACAGCACCGCCCCGGCACCAAAGGAAAGGCCAAGGGAGGGACGGAAGTCCAGTTCGGCCAGTACGGTTTGCAATCCCTGGAGGCCGCCTGGGTAACGAGCCGCCAGATCGAGGCCGCCCGGATTGCCCTCACCAGGCACATCAAGCGGGGAGGGAAGGTCTGGATCAGAATTTTTCCCGATCAGCCGATTACCCAAAAACCCGCGGAAACCCGGATGGGCAGCGGAAAAGGAGCTCCCGAATACTGGGTGGCGGTGGTGAAACCGGGACGGATCATGTTTGAAGTCGACGGGGTAAGCGAAGATGTGGCCCGCGAGGCCATGCGCCTGGCCTCCCACAAGCTGCCCGTCAAAACCAGGTTTGTAAAACGCACAGAAGGAAGTGAGGCCGTTGAAGGCTAAAACTCTGCGTGATTTGACCGACGAGGAACTGGCCAAAAAGCTGGAAGAGTCAAAAGACGAGCTTTTCCGGCTGCGGTTTCAGCTGGCGACCAACCAGCTGGATAACCCGATGCGCCTCAAAGAGGTGCGGAAAGACATCGCCCGGCTGAAAACGGTCATCCGGGAGCGCGAGCTGGGAATTGACCGGGCGGTCCGGCAGGGGTAAACCGGGTGATGGAGGTTAACGGAAAGGGGTGGGGAAACAGTGGAGCGAAATTTGCGGAAAATCCGGGTAGGCCGCGTGGTTAGCGATAAAATGGATAAAACGGTGGTCGTGGCCGTCGAGACGCTGGTCAGGCACCCGCTTTACCAGCGCACGGTCCGGCAGACGCGCAAGTTCAAAGCGCACGACGAGCAAAACGCCTGCCGGGTGGGGGACCGCGTGCGCATCATGGAAACACGCCCTTTGTCTAAAGATAAAAGGTGGCGGGTCGTCGAAATTCTCGAACGCTCGAAGGAGATTTAGGACGGGACACCGGGAGAGTTTAAGCAGATAGGGGTGAGGGAAATTGATTCAGGTGCAAAGCATTTTAAACGTAGCGGATAATACGGGGGCCCGCCGGCTGATGTGCATCCGCGTCCTGGGCGGTTCGGAAAGGCGCTACGCCAGCCTGGGCGATGAAATTGTAGCCTCGGTGAAAGAAGCTTCGCCCGGGGGAGTGGTGAAGAAGGGCGACGTCGTCAAGGCGGTTGTGGTGCGGACCAACAAAGAGGTGCGCCGCGTGGACGGTTCGTATATCAAATTTGACGAAAACGCGGCGGTGATCATTAAAGATGATAAAAGCCCGCGGGGTACGCGTATTTTTGGGCCGGTGGCCAGGGAACTGCGGGATCGCGACTTTATGAAGATTATTTCTTTGGCTCCGGAAGTGCTTTAAAGAAAGGCACAAAGACTTTAAAATTAAAGAATCGGGAAGGTGTTTCAAGGATGCCGAAGGTGCACGTCCGCAAGGGCGATACGGTGCTGGTGATTACCGGAAAAGACGCCGGCAGACGGGGGAAGGTTCTGGCCGTCCAGCCGGGAAGGAGCCGGGTAGTGGTGGAAGGGGTTAACGTGGTCAAGCGCCATGCCCGCCCGACGCGGGCCATGCCCCAGGGGGGCATTATTGAAAAGGAAGCCCCGATCCACAGTTCCAACGTTATGCTGGTTTGCAATAAATGCAACAAACCCACCCGGATTGCGAAAAAGTTTTTGGCCGACGACGAAAAAGTCCGGGTCTGCAAAAAATGCGGAGAGGTTATCGGGTAAGGGGGGAAAGTAATGTCCCGGCTGAAAGAGAAATATAAAAACGAAGTAGTGAAAGCCATGATGGCGAAATTCGGGTACAAAAACGTCATGCAGGTGCCCCGCCTGGAAAAAGTAGTGGTCAACATGGGGGTGGGGGATGCCATTCAGAACAGCAAAGCCCTGGACGCGGCGGTCTCCGACCTGGCCACCATCACCGGCCAGCGCCCGGTGGTCACGAAGGCCAAAAAATCCATTGCCGCTTTTAAATTGCGCCAGGGCATGAAGATCGGCTGCAAGGTAACCCTGCGCGGAGAGCGCATGTACGACTTTGTCGACAAATTGTTTAATGTGGCCCTCCCCAGGGTCCGCGACTTCCGGGGCGTCTCGCCCGACTCCTTTGACGGGCGCGGCAATTACAGCCTGGGGATTAAAGAGCAGCTGATCTTCCCGGAAATAGAATACGATAAAATAGAAAAAGTGCGGGGCATGGACATTATTTTCGTCACCACCGCCAAAACCGACGAGGAAGCCAGGGAACTCCTGCGGCTCCTGGGGATGCCGTTTAGAGCGGAAGCCAGGCGGCAAACGGCGTAAAATCATTCCAAAAGGAGGGGAAGGTTTGGCTAAGAAAGCGTTAATCAATAAGGCCATGCGCGAACCAAAATTCAAGGTGCGCAAATATAACCGCTGCAAATTATGCGGTCGTCCCCGGGCATACTTGCGCAAGTTCGGGATCTGCCGCATTTGCTTCAGGACGCTGGCCTACCGCGGAGAAATCCCCGGTATTCGCAAAGCCAGCTGGTAAAAGGGGGCATAGATCAGAATGATGACGGATCCGATTGCCGATTTCTTAACGCGCATCCGCAACGCCAATACCGTTTATCACGAAAAAGTAGAAGTGCCGGCTTCCCGCATGAAACGAGCCATTGCCGGTATCCTGAAAGAAGAAGGTTTTATCCGGGATTACGAATACGTGGAAGACGGCAAACAGGGAATTTTGCGTCTTTACCTGAAGTACGGACCGAACAAAAAGCGAGTCATTACCGGGATCAAGCGCATCAGCAAACCGGGCCTGCGCATTTACGCCCGGAAGGACGAAGTTCCGCGGGTGCTGGGCGGCCTGGGGATCGCCATCATTTCCACCCCCCGCGGGGTCATGAGCGATAAAAAAGCCCGCCGGCTGGGGTTGGGCGGAGAAGTGATCTGTTATGTCTGGTAGCGTCGGGCGGGAGGTGAGCAGATATGTCGCGAATCGGCAAACAACCGGTGGCGGTTCCACCGGGAGTAGAGGTGCAAATTGAAGGGAATACCGTCCGGATCAAGGGCCCGAAGGGGCAGCTGAGCAGGGAATTTCACCCCGATCTGGTCATTCGCCGGGAGGAAAACCGCCTGTGCGTAGAAAGGCCGTCCAACAACAAGCTGCACCGCTCCCTGCACGGCCTGACCAGAACCCTGTTAAACAACATGGTTCTGGGTGTAACCAGGGGGTTTGAAAAGACCCTGGAATTGTCCGGGGTAGGTTACCGGGCCAGCAAGCAGGGCAAAAAACTGGTTCTGGCCATGGGTTATTCCCACCCGGTGGAAATTGTGCCGGAAGAGGGCCTCGAAATAGAAGTGCCGGCGCCGACCAGGGTCGTCGTGAAAGGCATCGATAAAGAAAAGGTGGGCAACCTGGCCGCCGAAATCCGGCGGGTCCGCCCGCCCGAACCGTATAAAGGCAAGGGCATCCGGTACGAAGGAGAAAAAATCAGACGCAAAGCCGGTAAAGCCGGGGTTAAAGGGAAGAAGTAAAAGGAGTTGAACCGGTTTGATTAAAAAGCCCGATCGGAATGTTTTACGCCAGAAAAGACGTTTCAGAGTGCGCAAAAGAGTCGTGGGCACCCCGGAGCGGCCGAGGTTGAATGTATTCCGGAGCTTAAAGCACATTTACGCCCAGATTGTTGACGACACCCGGGGGATAACGCTGGTTTCCGCTTCCACCCTTTCCCCGGAGCTGCGGGGCAGCCTGTCCGGGGGAGGCAACCGGGAAGCGGCCTCGGCGGTTGGCAGGCTGATCGCCGAGAAGGCTTTGCAAAAAGGGATTAAAAAGGTAGTTTTCGACCGGGCCGGCTACCTTTACCACGGACGCGTAAAAACTTTGGCGGAGGCCGCCAGGGAAAACGGCCTGGAATTTTAAAACTTAAAGGAGGGGAAGGAGTGTCCAGGGTTGAGGCGAATAAAGAGAAAACAGAGTTCACCGAAAAAGTAGTCTATATTAACCGGGTGGCCAAGGTGGTCAAAGGCGGCCGGCGCTTCTCCTTTTCCGCCCTGGTCGTGGTGGGCGACGGCGCCGGGCGCGTGGGCGCCGGATTGGGCAAGGCCGCGGAAGTTCCCGAGGCGATCCGGAAAGGAATCGAAACCGCCAAAAAGAATTTGATTACTGTGCCCATGGCCGGGACGACAATTCCGCACGAGGTAATTGGCGAGTTCGGCGCCGGCAAGGTTCTTTTGAAGCCGGCTGCGCCCGGCACGGGGCTGATTGCCGGCGGCCCGGTGCGCGCCATTTTGGAACTGGCCGGGGTGCGGGACGTTTTAACCAAATCCCTGGGTTCAAACAACGCCAATAACATGGTCCACGCCACCATGGCGGCCTTAAAAAGTCTGAAAACGCCTGCCGAGGTGGCCGGCCTGCGGGGCAAGTCCGTAGCCGAGTTGTTGGGACGGGAGGCTTGAAGCAAGTGGCCAGGTTGAAAATTACGCTGATCAGAAGTTTAATCGGCCGGCCCGGGGAGCAGCGGGTTACGGCCCAAACGCTGGGATTGAAAAAAACCGGCAATTCGGTAGTCCGTGAGGATACCCCCCAAATCCGGGGAATGATTAAGAAAGTTTCCCATCTGTTAAAGGTTGAAGAAATCTAAAGGAGGTGTTATAATGGTCAGGTTGCACGAGTTAAAGCCCAGCCCCGGCTCCCGGTTAAGCCCGGTGCGCAAGGGCCAGGGGATCGGCAGCGGCCTGGGGAAGACGGCCGGACGGGGCATGAAGGGCCAGAAGGCCCGCTCCGGCGGCGGCGTGCGCCCGGGCTTTGAAGGCGGCCAGATGCCCATCCAGCGCCGGATGCCGAAACGGGGTTTTACAAACGCCCCGTTTAAAAAGCGGATTACGGGCGTAAACGTGGAAGCTTTAAACCGTTTCGAAGACGGGAGCACGGTGACTCCCGCCCTGTTAAAGGCGGCCCGGGTGATTAAAAAGGTCGGCGACGGCGTCAAGATTCTGGGCGGGGGCGAATTAAAAAAGGCTTTAACGGTCCAGGCGCACGCCTTTAGCAAATCGGCCCAGGATAAAATTGTGGCCGCCGGCGGAAAGGCCGAGGTGATTTAGTTGCTGGAAAGTCTGCGGAACGCAGTAAAAATTGAAGAGTTAAGAACCAAAATCCTGTTCACCGTCCTCATGCTGCTCGTATTCCGGATCGGGGCGCATATTCCGGTGCCCGGCATAAACAATGAGGTTTTTAACGAATTGATCGGAACCGGGGTCTTGTTCGGCTTTTTTGATGTTATTTCCGGCGGCGCCTTTAAAAGGTTTTCCATCTTTGCCATGAGCATCACCCCGTATATCAACGCTTCTATTATCATGCAGCTGTTGACGGTGGTGATTCCGCACCTGGAGCGCCTGGCCAAGGAGGGGGAAGAGGGCCGGAAAAAAATTACCCAGTATACCCGTTACTTTACGGTGGTGCTGGCCTTTATTCAGGCCATCGGCATGAGCGTTGCTCTAAAAAGCGCGTTTATCCGGCCCACCTGGGACCAGTACCTTTTGGTGGCGATCACCTTAACGGCCGGCACGGCCTTTTTGATGTGGATCGGGGAACAGATTACGGAAAAAGGGATTGGCAATGGAATTTCTTTATTGATTTTTGCCGGGATTGTCTCGCGGGTGCCGGCCGGCACGGTCCGGGTGGTGGAATACCTGCAGGCGGGCACAATTAACGTCTTCAGCATTTTGTTGCTGATTGTGATCGGCGCCGCGGTGATTGCCGGGATCGTGCTGGTTCACGAAGGTCAGCGCCGGCTTCCCGTGCAATACGCGAAGCGGGTCGTGGGGCGCCGGGTCTACGGTGGTCAGAGCACCCACCTGCCTTTGCGGGTGAATCAGGCGGGGGTAATCCCCATTATCTTTGCCTCCTCCATTCTGATCTTTCCCGAGCAAATTGCCAGCTGGTTTTCCGGCGGGAAGCTGGCCGACTGGTACGTGGCCTTCTTCGGCTGGGGGACGGCGGCCCATACGTTCATCTACGCGTTGCTGGTAATCGGTTTTACGTATTTTTATACCGCCGTGATCATGAACCCGGTGGATATCGCCGACAACATTAAAAAGTACGGCGGCTTTATCCCGGGGATCCGCCCCGGACGCCCGACCGCCGAATACGTGGCCAGAGTAATGAGCAGGGTCACTCTGGCGGGGGCGGTTTTTCTGGCCCTGATTGCCATTTTACCGAACTTTATTTTGATTGCCACACGCATTCCCAATATCTATTTCGGCGGGACCGCTCTCTTAATCGTGGTGGGTGTAGCGCTGGATACCATGAAGCAGGTCGAATCGCACATGCTGCTGCGAAGTTATCAGGGGTTTATAAAATAGGCAAAAGGGCTTAAAGGTACAGAGGCACAGAGCACAGAGGCACAAAGTGACAGAGGTATTAAGGAAGAGGGGCTAAAGGCGGTAAAGAAATAACTTCCGGAGTTTACCGGGGTACGGAGCAGTCCCGGGGATGGGGCCGGAGCATCTTGACATAGCGGAGATGACGAAAGGTTTGATTACGGTTAAGTCGAAGCAGGAACTGGCCTGCATGCGGGAGGCCGGGAGAATCGTGGCCCTTACTTTTGCGGAACTGGGGAAAGTAATCAAGCCGGGAGTCACTACCGGGGAATTGAACCGTCTGGCCGAAGAATTCATCCTGGCCAGGGGGGGCAGGCCGGCCTTTAAGGGATTATACGGTTTTCCAGCCAGCATCTGTACTTCCGTGAACGAAGAAGTGGTCCACGGCATTCCTGGTTTAAGGAAATTGAATAATGGAGATATTATCAGTATTGACATTGGCGTGGAAATAAATGGTTATTATGGTGACGGGGCGGTAACTTTTCCGGTGGGGACAATCACCGAAGAGGCGCGAAGGCTGCTGAAAGTAACGGAAGAGGCGCTTTATGCAGGAATCGCGAAAGCCCGTCCCGGCTGCCGCCTGTCGGATATTTCGAATGCGATCCAGGTGTACGTGGAAAGCCGCGGTTACTCGGTTGTCCGCGATTACGTCGGCCACGGGATCGGCAGAAACATGCATGAAGAGCCCCAGGTGCCCAATTTCGGCCGGCCCGGCCGGGGGCCCCGCCTGCGGGCCGGAATGACGCTGGCCATTGAGCCGATGATTAACATGGGGACCCACGAGGTGCGCGTCTGTGCGGATAACTGGACGGTAGTGACCAGAGACGCCGGACTTTCGGCCCATTTTGAGCATACCGTGGCCATTACGGACGCAGAACCGGAAATTTTGACGCGGTTGTGACAGGGGGGCGTGGGCGTGGAGGAAAAATTCATTCCCGGGCGGCTGGTCTGTTCAACCGCGGGAAGGGATCGCGGGGAATTTTATCTTGTCTTGCGTTTACTCAGTCCAAACATGGTCCAGGTTGTAAACGGGGAAGAAAGAACAATTCTGGCGCCCAAAAAAAAGAACGTCAAGCATCTCCAGCCCTATCCGCAGCTGGCCGGGGAAGTTGCCGAGAAAACAAGTACCGGCCAGAAAATAACTGACCTGGAGATAAAAAAAGCGCTGGAAAGACTGCTTGCCGAGGTTCAAGCCCGGGTGTGAGCCGCCGGGCTGAAAAGGCCGGGTTTTATTTACCCGGACATAGCTTTTTCGAATCTGGAACTTCGCACCGCGCATACCTGGAAAGGGGGTTGCTATGTCCAAACAAGACGTGATCGAAGTTGAAGGAACGGTAATTGAACCACTTCCCAATGCCATGTTCCGGGTTGAACTGGACAACGGGCACAAGGTGCTCGCCCACGTCTCCGGCAAAATTCGCCTGAATTTTATCCGGATCCTTGCCGGCGACCGGGTGATGGTTGAGCTGTCTCCTTACGATTTAACCCGGGGCCGCATTGTTTATCGCTATAAATAAGTGTTTTTTAAGGAGTGTTGCGCCGATGAAAGTACGCCCTTCCGTCAAAGTGATTTGCGAGAAATGCAAAATTATCCGCCGGCACGGAAAAGTGCGGGTAATCTGTGAAAACCCAAAACATAAACAAAGACAAGGCTAACCCTGATTTCCGGTACCCAGTTTATATTCTCAAGGGAATTGCCCATAGGGACTGGTAATCCTCTCCACATGAGGATGAGAAAGGTCACAGATAAGAACAGGGTCAATCCCTAGTCCCCAATTCCTAACCCCTAATTCCTGTCTTATTGAGGAGGTGTTTTTGGATGGCCCGGATAGCCGGGGTAGATTTGCCGCGCGATAAACGGGTAGAAGTCGGCCTTACTTATATTTACGGGATCGGCCGTTCTTCCTCGAAAAAAATTTTGGCCCGGGCGGGAGTTAATCCCGATACACGGGTTAGAAACCTTACGGAAGAAGAAGTCAACAAATTAAGGGAAATTATTGAAAAAAACTACCAGGTAGAGGGAGACCTGCGCCGGGAAGTGGCCATGAATATTAAAAGGCTGATTGAAATCGGGTGCTACCGCGGGCTGCGCCACCGCCGCGGGCTGCCCGTGCGCGGCCAGCGCACCAGGACGAACGCCCGCACGCGCAAAGGTCCGCGGAAAACCGTCGGCGTGCGCCGCAAAAAATAGAAGTGGGAGGCGGGAAGTTGGAAGTGAGAATCGAAGGAATCGGCATAGCCGATTCCCTGTTGAAAACAATTTCCCTCTCACTTCTCACCTCTCACATCACAAATCTCATCCAGGGAGGTATCTAATCAATGGCTCGTCGAGCAGTTCGCCCCAGGCGGCGGGAACGCAAAAACATCGAGCACGGGGTGGCGCATATCAAGTCTACTTTTAACAATACAGTGATCACCATCACCGACCCGAAAGGGAATGCCATTTCCTGGGCCAGCGCCGGGACGGTGGGCTTCAAGGGCTCCCGGAAAAGCACGCCTTTTGCCGCCCAGATGGCGGCGGAAGCAGCGGCCAAAGAAGCCATCGAACACGGGATGAAGCAGGTGGAAGTGATGGTCAAAGGTCCCGGAGCAGGCCGCGAAGCGGCCATCCGTTCCCTGCAGGCCGCCGGACTGGAGGTAAGTTTGATTAAGGACGTTACTCCCATTCCGCACAACGGCTGCCGGCCGCCCAAGCGGAGAAGGGTGTAATAAGAGGAGGTAATTCAAAAGTAAATGGCCAGATACACAGGTTCAACGTGCCGTCTGTGCCGTCGCGAAGGCATCAAGCTTTATTTAAAAGGGGACCGCTGCTATTCCCAGAAGTGCGCCGTGGACCGGCGCAGTTACGCTCCGGGCATCCACGGTCAGACCCGGAAAAAACTGAGTGAATACGGCATTCAGCTGCGGGAGAAACAAAAGGCGCGCCGGATTTACGGAGTGCTGGAGACCCAGTTCCGGAATTATTTTGCCCGGGCCGAGCGCATGAAAGGCATTACCGGGGAAAATCTCCTGCGCCTTCTCGAACGGCGGCTGGATAACGTGGTTTACCGGCTGGGGCTGGCTACTTCGCGCGCGGAAGCTAGGCAGCTGGTCCGCCACGGGCACTTCCTGGTGAACGGGCGCAAGGTTAACATTCCCTCTTTCCTGGTTCGCCCCGGGGACGTGGTGGAAGTGGCGGAAAAAAGCAAGGAATCCCCGAAGCTGACGGAGTTGCTGGAGCGGGCCGCCGAGCAGGTTCCGCCGCCCTGGCTGGAGTACGACAAGGAGCGCGCCGTGGGGAAAGTACTGGCGCTGCCCACGCGGGAACAAATTGACGTTCCCATTGCCGAGCATCTGATTGTCGAGCTGTACTCCAAGTAGGGCGGTTCCTGAATAGCCGTCGGAGGTCAGGGGTCAGAATCCGGAGAGAAAATCCTGAAATTTTCCGGCATCCGGCCTCCGACGACCGGCATCCGAAAAAGAGGGAGCCGGAAAAGTTCGTGGGGGAAGTGAAGAGGCTGCGGGCCAGGTTTCCGGTTGAAAACCGGCCTTCAACCTCCGGCTTCTAACCTCCAAGGGGGGGGTAAGTCAGTATATGTTGGAAATTGAAAAGCCCCGGATTGAATGTGTTCAGATGAGCGAGGACAATACTTACGCAAAGTTTGTAATCGAGCCCCTGGAAAGGGGCTACGGGATCACCATGGGTAATTCGATGCGCCGGATTTTGCTTTCTTCCCTTCCGGGAGCGGCCATTACCGCGGTGAAGATCGACGGCGTGCTGCACGAGTTTTCAACTGTTCCCGGAGTGGTCGAGGACGTTACGGAAATCATTCTCAATCTAAAAAGTTTATGCCTGAAAATGTATACGGACGAAGAAAAAATCTTGCGCATCGAAGCCAAAGGGGAAGGGGTCGTCAGGGCCGGCGACATTATCCACGATGCAGACGTGGAAATCTTAAACCCGGATTTGCATATCGCCACCCTGGCCGACGGCGGGCGCCTTTTCATGGAAATGACGGCCGCGAAGGGACGCGGTTACGTCCCTGCGGAAAGGAACAAAAAAGGCGAGCATATTATCGGTTTAATTCCCGTGGATTCTATTTTTTCACCGGTCCGGAAAGTTAATTTTACGGTGGAAAACACCCGGGTGGGCCAGCGCACCGATTACGATAAATTGACGCTGGAAATCTGGACGAATGGAAGCATCCGTCCCGACGAGGCGGCCAGCCTTTCAGCCAAAATTCTGGGCGAGCACCTCCAGCTGTTTGTAGGGCTGACGGAAGCCGCCAACAACGTGGAAATTATGGTGGAAAAAGAAGAAGAGCAAAAGAACCGGCTTTTGGAAATGAGCATTGAAGAGCTGGATCTGTCCGTCCGGTCCTACAACTGTTTAAAGCGTGCCGGCATTAACACGGTGGAAGAACTGATTCAGCGCAACGAGGAAGACATGATGAAAGTGCGCAACCTCGGGAAAAAATCTCTCGAAGAGGTTATTAAAAAATTAAACGAATTGGGGCTTTCCTTGCGGAAGAACGATGACTGAGGAGTCCCATGGGGAATATTCGTTCCCGCTATTAATCACGAAAATCGATCAGGCAAATTCAACCTGGAATTTTTGAGGGGGATTACGATGGGTTACCGAAAGTTGAGGCGGTTGAGCGGCCATCGCCGGGCCATGTTAAGAAATCTGGTGACTTCTTTATTGCGCGACAACCGCATCGTCACCACGGAAACCAGGGCAAAGGAGATCAAAAGACTCACCGATAAAATGATTACTCTGGCCAAACAGGGCGACCTGGCCTCCCGGCGGCAGGCCCTGGCCTATATTTTCGACGAAGACGTGGTGCGCCGGCTTTTTAATGAGCTGGGCGACCGGTACCGGGAACGCCCCGGCGGGTATACGCGGGTGACAAAGGCGGGATACCGGCGCGGTGACGGAGCCCCGCTGGCTCTGGTTGAACTGGTTTAGGATCTGGTTTTCATCTTCAGCCGCAAAACTACCTTTGCAAGGATCGGCAGTGGATGATTACTATATTGCCATAGATAATTTAAGATATGTTTATAACCGGGGCGAGCCCGGGGAGAAGGTTGCTTTGGACGGGATCAACGCCGGTGTCGCCCGGGGCGAGTTCATCGCCGTCATCGGGGCGAACGGCTCCGGCAAATCTACCCTGGCCCGCCACTTAAACGCCCTCTTGCTTCCCGTTGCCGGCTGCGTAATGATAAACGGCCTGGACACGCGCCGCCCGGAAAACCTCCCGGCCATCCGGCGGGAAGTGGCGATGATTTTTCAAAATCCGGACAATCAGATCGTGGCTGCCACCGTGGAGGAAGACGTTGCTTTTGGTCCGGAAAATCTTGGCCTGCCGCCGGAACTGATCGCCGGGCGCGTGGACGCGGCCCTTAAGGCGGCGGGGCTTGAGCGGCTGCGTACCGTCCCCCCGCATTTTTTGTCAGGGGGGCAAAAGCAGCGTCTGGCCATTGCCTGTGCCCTGGCCATGCAGCCGGGCTGCCTGGTCTGCGACGAACCTACCGCCATGCTGGACCCGGCCGGCCGGGAGGAAATTTTGAACACTTTGCTCCGCCTGAACAGGGGCGAAAAGATTACCCTTATTTTGATCACGCAGTTTATGGAAGAGGCTGCCCTGGCCGCCAAAGTATGGGTGCTGGATAAGGGCAGGCTTGTTTTTTTAGGGGCGCCGGCGGAACTTTTCGCCCGTCCGGAGCTTTTGACCGCGTGCGGTCTGGAGCCGCCCGCCCCGGCGGAACTGGCCCGGCGGCTGCGCGCAGCGGGCTGGCCGCTTTCACCGGAGATCTTGACTCTGGACGATCTGGTCGCTCAATTGCGGAGAATATTGGGGCGAAATCCCTTTCTCAACCAGAATATGATATAATACCGGCAAGGGGGTCTGAAGATGGTAAACGATCGCGTGCACCAACTACCCGTCCTGAAGTTCACCGGCAAATATACTCCTTTAGCGGAGGGCTTTCTGGGAGAATGTTTAGAGGTAGACGTGGTTGTCCAGGGCAAGACTTTGGAAGAAACGAGAAATCGTCTAAAAGAAGCAGTCAAATTCCATTTGGAAGTCTTCGGTCCAGAGGAATTAGCCCGGTTCCAAAACGTTTTTTACGAGACTTTCGAGGTTAGCAATGCATAAGTATCCGGAACTAAAGTATCGTCAGGTCATCCAATTGTTGCAAGATTTTGATGTGAAGATCGTCCGGATAAAGGGTTCCAGGCATGCCTGCCTGAATCGTGGAGGACACAAATTTACTTTTGATTTACATCCCAGTCAGGCAGCGTGGCCTGTTTTAGTGAAGGCGCTGGTAAAGCGGGCCGGGATTAGCGAAGAAGATTTCGAAAGATGGCTTAGGGGAACATGATCAGCAATTACGTTAAAGTTGGGGAGTTATGCCCGGGAGTGTGAAGTACAACAATCAGGAAATAATCCGGGTGGAGGGCCTCACCCACGTTTATGCGGCGGGCACTCCCCTGGCCGCTGCCGCCCTTCGTGATGTCTCCCTTTCCGTTAAAAAGGGAGAATTTTTGGTTCTGGCCGGGCCCACCGGCTCCGGCAAATCCACCCTGGCCCAGCATTTTAACGGACTCCTGCTGCCGACGGCCGGGATTGTGCGCGTAGCCGGCCGCGACACGCGGGAGAAGAATTTTCGCCGGCGGTTGTGGCAGCTGGTCGGGCTGGCCTTTCAATACCCGGAACAGCAGTTGTTCGCGGAGACCGTTTTCGACGACGTGGCTTTCGGGCCGCGCAACCTGCGTCTGGCCGCGGAAGAGGTGGAGAAAAGGGCGGCGGCGGCCCTGGAAATGGTGGGTCTGGACCCGCGGGAGGCAAAGGAGCGCTCCCCTTTTGCGTTAAGCCAGGGGCAGCGGCGGCGGGCGGCTCTGGCCGGCATCCTGGCCATTGACCCGGCGGTGCTGGTCCTGGATGAGCCGGCCGCCGGTCTCGATCCCCGGGGGCGCCGCCGGCTGCTAGGAGTTTTCAAGGACCTTCAGCAGCGCCGGGGAAAAACCATTGTGTTGATCACGCATGATATGGACAACGCCGCCCTCCTGGCCGACCGGATTGTCATTTTGAAAGAAGGAAGGATTTTCCGGGAGGGAACTCCGCGGGAGGTGTTCGGCGATCCCGGGCCCCTGCTGGAAATCGGGCTAAGGCTCCCCGTGCCGGCCGAGATCTTGAGGCGGCTGGGGATTAAGGGGGTGGCGCTGACCCTGCCGGAAGCGGAGGAAAGAATAAACGAGGCGGCGGCGGAAATAAGGAAAAGATGGCCTGATTTTAGATAAATGCGGTGAACCATGGTGGAAAACATCGTTTTCGGCCAATACATACCGGGTAAATCCATTCTGCACCGGCTTGATCCACGGGCCAAGATTTTTTGCCTTTTGACCTTTATTCCGGCGGTATTGCTGGCCGGGCACTGGCCTTTTTACGTCCTGTTGACCTTGCTGACTGCCTTTTTGATCGTTTTAGCGGGCCTTCCCTGGCGGATCATTTTCCAGACTTTGCGGCCCTTCTGGTTTATTCTCGTGTTGACTTTTCTTTTACAGGTTTTTTTTACGCCCGGGGAAGCTTTTTTGCGGGCCGGTATTTTTCAGGCTACAAAGGAAGGCGCCGTTCTGGGCGGCCTGCTTTTCTGGCGGCTGACCCTCATTATTGCGGTTTCCTCGCTGCTTACCTTAACCACCTCTCCCCTGGACCTGACCGCGGCGGTGGAAAGGCTGCTGGCGCCGGTTGCGCGTCTCGGCGTGAACGCTCCGGAGCTGGCCATGATGATGACGGTGGCCATCCGTTTTTTGCCCGTCCTTTTGCGGGAGGCCCTCACCATTAAAAAAGCCCAGCAGGCGCGGGGGGTTGATTTTAATTCCGGGTGGCCCTGGGAGCGTCTGGCGAAAACAATCCCGCTGCTCGTCCCCCTTTTTGCCGGTACATTCGGGCGGGCGGAGGAGTTGGCCGCGGCCATGGAAGCGCGCGGTTACCGGGTGGGCGCCAAACGCACCCGCCTGCACCCTTTGCGTTTCGCGTGGCGGGATTTGGCGGCCGCCGGGTTTACCGCCGCCGTTTTTGCCCTGGTTGTGTTCTTCCGGGCCTGATTTAAGCCTCCGCTTTCGCTGTTTTTCCGGCGGGGATGGGATTTCCTTTTTTCTGCCTTCCCGCGCCTTTGTGCCTGCAACTTTGTACCTGATCACTAATTTAGAGCGGTTGGTTTTCTAATGCGGAATGTGAAGCTGACGCTGGCCTACGACGGCACAAATTATCACGGTTTTCAAGAGCAGCGGGGGACCGGCCTGCCGACGGTTCAGGGAGTTCTGGAAAAGTGCCTGTGCCGCCTGGCCGGGCGGGAAATCAGGGTGACCGGGGCGGCGCGCACGGACGCCGGCGTACACGCCCTGGGCCAGGTGGTTAATTTTGACCCCGGCGCCTGGGCTATTCCCGCAGACAGGATTCCTCTGGCCCTAAATGGTGTGCTGCCGGAAGACGTGGCGGCCGTCCACGCGGAGGAGGTCCCGCCCGGTTTTCACGCCCGTTTTAGCGCGCGGGCGAAAACCTACCGGTACACCATCTTCAACGCCCGGATTCCCTCGCCGTTCTGGCGGCGCTACAGCCATTTTGAGCCCCGCTTTCTGGATCTGGAGGCCATGGCCGCCGCCGCCCGGTACCTGCGGGGAAGGCATGATTTTGCCTCTTTTCAGGCCGCCGGGGCCGACACCAAAACCACCGTGCGCACCCTTTTCGAGGCGGAAGTGACCCGCACGGAGGAATTGATTTTTTTCACTTTCCGGGGTGACGGTTTTCTTTATAACATGGTCCGGATCATGGTGGGTACGCTGGTCGAAATCGGTCTGGGGAAACGCCCGCCGGAGGAAATCAAAGCGATTCTGGAAGCCGGGGAACGGGCGCGGGCCGGCCCCACCGTTCCGGCCCGGGGCCTGTGCCTGGTCAACGTGGAATACGATTAATTAAATCCGGCGGGCTGGTCAAAGTAACCATGGCCGAAAAACGCAAGCAGTGTTACAATAGAAATTAAGGCATAGAGGCACAAAGGCACAAAGGGAACTGCATAGATACGCTATTTTGGGGAGATTTTTTCAACATGTCCAGACTCGACCTGGTCAGCGAGGACAGCCAGCGGGTGGCCGAGGCGATTGCCGCCGCCATCGGGGTGGAAGTGGAAATTATCGATACGGACCTGGTCCGCGTCGCCGGCACCGGCAAAGTCAGAAACGACGTGGGTTCCCGCCTTTTAAGGGGCTTTGTGAACAAGCACGTGCTGGAAAACAAAGAACCGATCCTGATCAGCGAGGCGGGCTACCATAAAATTTGCCTGTCCTGCCCGCTGACAGGCGCCTGTTTTTATAAAGCCTCCATCGTCTATCCCATCATCGCCGGCGGGGAGGTCATCGGCAACATCAGCCTGATTGCTTTCAGCGAAGAGCAAAAAGCCACCCTTTGCGCCCGCGCCGCCTCTTTTATCGAGTTTATCGGGCGGATGGCCGATTTAATCGGTGCCAAGGTACTGGAAAAAGAGGTCATGACCGAAAAGATGATCGTGGCCAATCAGTTGAATGCGGTCATCAACTCGGTCGACGAAAGCGTCATTGCCGTAAACCACGAAGGGGTGGTGACCAACTTTAACCTTTCCGCAGAGCGCATGTTCGGCCTGCCCCGGGAGGAAATCATCAACCGCCGCCTGGAGGAATACATTACCGGTCTTCCTTTGGCAGAACTGACCAGGGGGGAGGAAGAGTTTGCCCCCCGGGAATTTTTTGCCGGGGTGCACGGTAAAAAACTGCATCTGCTGGTGACGGCGCGGCCCATCATCGACAGCCGGGGGAAGCAGGCCGGAATCGTGGTCACGGCGCGGGATTTTAAAGAGACCAGCAAACTGGCCTACGAAATCATGAGCGCCCAGAAAGTGATTACCTTTGAAGAAATTATCGGGCAAAGCCCCGCCATCCGGGAACTGAAAGCGCGGGCGGCCAAAATTGCCGGCGGCAATTCCACCGTGCTGATTTTAGGGGAAAGCGGCACCGGCAAAGAAATTTTCGCCCGGGCCATTCACAGCGCCAGCCCCCGGCACGCCCGGCCCTTCGTGGCCATTAACTGCGGCGCCATTCCGGAAACCCTGCTGGAAAGCGAACTGTTCGGCTACGAAGAGGGAGCCTTCACGGGCGCCCGGCGGGGGGGCAAGCCGGGTAAATTCGAACTGGCCGGCCAGGGGACGGTTTTCCTGGATGAAATCGGCAATATGTCTTTATACCTGCAGGCCAAGCTGCTGCGCGTTCTGCAGGAACGGCAGATTGAACGGGTGGGCGGCAGCCGGGTGATTCCGGTGGACATCCGGATCATCGCCGCGACCAATAACAACCTGGAAGAAGCCATTGCCAACGGCCATTTCCGGGACGACCTGTACTACCGCTTGAGCGTGATCCCGCTGGTCATCCCGCCCCTGCGGGAGCGGCCCGAAGACATCCTGCTGCTGCTGGACCACTACCGGCGGCACTATAACCGTTTGCTCGGCAAAAACGTCCGGGGGTATCAAAAGCAGGCGCAGGATTGCTGCCTGAGTTACGCCTGGCCCGGGAACGTGCGGGAATTGATTAATGCCGTGGAGTACGCCATGAACATCGAGGAAGGGGACTTGATCAGCCTGGCCAGTCTGCCGCCGTCCGTCCGGGAAAGCAAGCCAAAGGGCACCGGGGTCTTTTCCGCCCCTGCCCCCGGCCGCTGGCAGACGATCGAACAGATGGAAAAACAGGCCATCGCCGCCGCTCTGGACCACTTCGGCTGGACGGAGGAAGGCAAACAACTGGCGGCCAGAGTGTTGGGCATCAGCAGGGCTACCATTTACCGGAAAATTTCCCGGTACAGGCTGACGCCGTACGGCAGGAAAAAGGCCGAAGAAAACAGGAATTAGAAAACAGAAATTAGACATTGCCCAATCAAAGATTGGGGAAGTGGGTATCTCTTTTTGTGATCCGTATCAAATTGAGATATTTCATATAGAAAATTGATTTGCTAAAAAGCTCGTCTCATTATGATATATTTTTCTGGTTTCTTTACCGGCCGGTTTCCTTGATTACCCTCTTTTTCCTGGTGGCATGGTCTTTGCTAGGAGAAAGTTTTCAAAGATCTGGTCAGGAATTATTGGCAATATTATCGCGCTCATTTACGTGGCTGGAAGAGGTGCATGATTAATGACCGACCGACTAAAATTAATGCAGGGAAATGAAGCGGTGGCGGAAGCGGCCCTGGCGGCGGGGGCGCGTTTTTTTGCCGGTTATCCGATCACGCCCTCCACCGAAATCGCCGAAATCATGGCGGCCCGGCTGCCGGCCGCAGGCGGGCGTTTTATTCAAATGGAGGACGAGATCGCCGGCATTTCCGCCGTGATCGGCGCCTCGCTGGCCGGGCAAAAGGCTTTTACGGCCACCAGCGGGCCCGGCTTTTCTTTAATGCAGGAAAATCTCGGCTTTGCCGCCATGGTGGAAGCGCCCTGCGTGGTGGTGAACGTTCAGCGGCTGGGGCCCGGCACCGGCATTCCTACCGCCCCGGGGCAGGGGGACGTCATGCAGGCGCGCTGGGGAACCCACGGCGACCATCCGGCGGTGGCTTTTTGCCCCGGCTCGGTGCGGGAAGCTTACGATTTAACCATCCAGGCTTTTAATGCAGCTGAAAGATTAAGAACGCCGGTTATTTTGCTTTTAGACGAGATTGTTGCCCACATGCGGGAAGGCGTGCACCTGCCGCCTCCGGACGAACTGGTAATTATCGACCGCCCCCGGCCGGCCGGACCGCCCGGCTCAATCGGCGCCGCCCCGGCGTACCGGCCGGGAAAGGGCGAAGTGCCCGCCATTCCCGATTTCGGTACCGGTTACCGTTTTCACGTCACCGGCCTGGTGCACGACGAAACCGGCCTGCCGGTGAATGATTCCCGGGTGGCGGACGGTCTGATCCGCCGCCTGCACCGGAAAATTGAGCTGGCCCGCCGGGAAATCACCTTTACCCGGGCCTGCCGGCTGGAAGACGCCCAGGTAGCGGTAATCGCCTACGGCAGCGCGGCGCGCTCGGCCCGGCAGGCCGTCCGGGAGGCGCGGGAGCGGGGCGTCCAGGCGGGGTTTTTGCAGCTGCAGACCATCTGGCCCTTTCCGGCGGAGGAAGTGGCCAACTTAAGCCGGCGCGTCCCCCAACTGATCGTGGCGGAGATGAACCTGGGCCAGCTGGAGGCGGAGGTCCGGCGGGCGGTTTCCGGAAAGGCGGAAGTAATCCCGCTCACCAGCGGCGGCGGAAGGCTGTTTACGCCGGAGGAGATCCTCGGCGCCATCTGCACCGCGCCCGGCGGCCGGTTGAAAAAGGTCGTTCATCAGTAGGCATGTTCTTGCGAAAAGTTAACGGTACCCCGGGGTGCGCCCCAGGCGCATTTAAAACGCGGGGAGGAAGGTGTGCTGATGGAAGTGAAGAATGAGTCGATCAAACCGGTCGAGATTAACCAAAAATGGTGCAAAGGGTGCGGGATTTGCGTGTCTTTTTGCCGGCAGGGAGCGCTGGCTTTAAACGAGGCGGGGCGCGCCGCCCTGGCGCACCCGGAAAGGTGCAACCGGTGCGGCCTTTGTGAGGAGCTTTGCCCCGATTTTGCGCTGGAGGTGCTGGCCCGGTCGCCAAACGCAGAAAGGCCCGCCGACAGCGGTTCGCTGAAAAGCGGGGAGCTGGCCCCCCGCCTGGCGGACAGGCAGAGCAAACCTTCTTTGGGGGAACCGGGCGGTCTTCCGAAGCTGCAGCTGGAACGGTACCTGCGCCGGGCCAAATTGCCCCACCTGTGGTGTCCGGGCTGCGGGAACGGGCTGGTGGTGCACGCTCTTTTGAAAGCCGTCCACCAGTTGTCCCTCGACCAGAACAGGATTGTGGTGGTGGCCGGGATCGGCTGTGCCGGGCGGGCGGCCGGCTACCTGGACTTCGATACCCTGCACACCACGCACGGCCGGGCGCTGGCCTTCGCTACCGGCGTAAAACTCGCCCGGCCCGAGCTGACCGTGATCGTTTTAATGGGGGACGGTGACGCGGCCGCCATCGGCGGTAACCACCTGATTCACGCCGCCCGGCGGAATATTGATCTTACCGCCGTTGTTTTCAACAACAGCATTTACGGGATGACCGGCGGCCAGTATTCGCCCTTAACCCCGACGGCCGGTAAAGGGACCACGGCCCCCTACGGAAATATCGAGCGACCGTTCGATCTCCCGGCGCTGGTCCAGGGGGCCGGCGGGACATACGTGGCGCGGGCGACTACATACCACAACCGGCTGCTGACGGATTTAATCAAGGGCGGGCTGCAGCACCGCGGCTTTGCTTTCATCGAAGCAATAACCTATTGCCCCACTGCCTTCGGGCGCCAGAACAAGGCCGGTTCACCGGCCGACGCCCTGCGCTGGCAGCGGGAGCACGCCATGAACGTCCAGGCGTACCGGCGCCTGGCGCACGACGAAAGGCGGGACCGGTTCCCCGTAGGCCTGCTCTATTGCAGCGAAGCACCGGAATACGTAGAAGCGTCCAATAAACTGGCAATTTGAGTAATGTTTTCAAGGAGCAAACTCATGAAAAGGATTGAAGTTATCTTAAGCGGTTCCGGTGGCCAGGGGCTCATCCTGGCCGGGATCGTCCTGGCCGAGGCGGCGCTTTTGGCCGGGTGGCGGGCGGTGCAGACGCAGTCTTACGGTCCGGAGGCCCGCGGCGGGGCGAGCCGGTCGGAAGTGATCATCAGCGACGAAGAAATCGAATATCCCAGGGTTGAACGGGCGGATGTCCTGTTGGCCATGAACCAGGAATCCTGCGATAAATACGTTTCCGCCGTCAAAGCGGGCGGCCTGGTGATTGTCGACAGCACTTACGTTTCGCGGCTGCCTTCCGCTTCGGTCAAAATCGTTTCCCTGCCCGTGACGAAAGCTGTCCGGGAGCGCCTGGGGAAGCCCGTCGCAGCCAATATGGCAGCCCTGGGCGCACTGGTTACTTTCCTGCCCGAGATTCCCCCCGACCTGGCGGTGCAGGCCCTGACGGAAAGGGTGCCGCCCGGCACGGAAGAAATCAACCGGCAGGCTTTTCGGCTGGGCGGGGAACTGGCCGGGACCCTAATCCCTAATCCCTGACCCCTACTTTTTAAGGAGTTGCCCATGAGAACGTACGTTCTCTCCATAAAGTAATGAAAATTATGTAAAAGTATTTACCCCTAATTCCTAACCCCTAATTCCTATTTTCGAGGGAAGCCAGGAAGCTTTTGTCCGGCAAGTCTTTCCAAAAAAGAAAACATAAAAGCATTAAAGAAGTTAAGGCAATCTGGTTGCCTGGATTTGCCCGGATTGGCCGGATAATTTTCGCCGGTGCCCGGCCTTGGGCGCGCCGGGACTCTTACCCGGGTCAAAAAACGTGATTTTATTCAGGCCGATTTCTTCCGGAATCAGCCGTAGTGATGATCCTCCGGGCCTCTTCAATGGAATCGGCGGCGAAAAGTTCCGTGAGAGCGTCGTCGAGCACCTGCAAGTCGGTCAGCCGGCGCACTTTTTCCTGGATTTCGGCAGAATCCAGGCCGAACCGCCGGGCCAGGAACTTGCAGATAACTTCCTGTTTCCCTTCGATCTTCCCTTTAGCCAGGCTTTCCGCCCGGATCTTCTCGCTCCACGCGCGCGAGACAGGATGGGTTGTGAAAAGCTGATACATTCGTTCCTTTTCTTCTGTGCTCATCTGCCGGGCCATTTCCAAAACCTCCTCCACATCCTCAAATTGCACAAGTTCGTTTTTCAAGGCAAACTCCGCCAGTTGCTGCAGGTTCCGGTCAAAAGGATCTTCAAGACACTTTTTAAACAGCAGAGCCCACGCTTTACTTCTTTGTTTCACCGGACCGGTTTTAAAGACCGCAAACATATAGGCTACCTCTGGATCGAGCGGTTCGTTGAGGACAACGACCTGGAGGGGGAAGACCCACCCTTTCATTATAGCACCAAAAAGAAAAATTTGAAGGGTTTTCGTTTCGGGCAGGGGTGGTCGTCAAATCTTCGGCAAGCAAAGTGTGATATAATACATTTGGCTGTTTACGCAACGTTCGGGAGTTTGATAAAGTAAGCAGGAAAGGAGCGTGCCGCGCCGTGGGGTTGCGTCTTTTGCTGGGGCGGGCGGGGACGGGCAAGACCCACCGTTGCCTGGAGGAAATAGCCGCGGAGCTGCAGAGAGAACCTTTGGGGCCGCCGCTCCTCCTGATCGCTCCGGCCCAGGCCACTTTCAACATGGAGCGGGAGCTGGCCGCCCTGGGGGGAAGCCTGCGCGCCCAGGTGTACAGCTTTCGCCGCCTGGCCTACCGGGTGCTGCGGGAGGCGGGCGGGGCGGCCCGGCGGCCGGTGAGCGAACTGGGCCGGAGGATGATGCTGAAAAAAATCCTGCTGGAAGAAAGGGAGCGCCTGCACCTGATGGGCTCCCTGCACAACCGGCCGGGTTTTCTGGCCGCCCTTTCGGAGCTGATTGGCGAATTGAAGATGTGCCGGATCACCCCGGAGGATTTACGGGAGCTGGCGGGCCGTGAGGCGGCCGGGGACGGGCCCGGGGGCGAAACAAAGGAAAGGGAAGGCGAAGGGGGGTTGCTGGGCCGCAAGCTGGACGATCTTTATCTGGTGTACCGGCAGCTGGCGGAGAAACTGGCCGGCGGTTTTAGCGATCCCGACGATTACCTGGACCTCCTGGCGCAGCAAATTCCCGGCGCCGCTTTCCTGGAGGGCTGCCGGGTGTGGGTGGACGGCTTCGCCTCCTTTACCCCGCAGGAAGGCGCGGTCCTGGCGGCGCTTTTCGCCCGGGCGCGGGAAGTGACCGTCACCCTGACCCTGGACCCGGCCCTGGCCGCCGTCCGCCCCGCCGACCACGATCCTTTTGTGAAGCCCTGGGAGACGCGCGCGCGCCTGCGCCGCCTGGCCGGGGAGACGGGGGCGGCGGTACGGGAGGAGTTCCTGGCGCCGGACGAGCGCTGGCGCCTGGCGGCGGCCCCCGAGCTGGCCCACCTGGAGCGCCGTTTTTTTCGCTACCCCACGGTGGCCTACACCGGGCCCGTGCAAAAAGTGCACCTGCTGACCGGGGTCAACCGGCGGGCGGAAGTGGAAGGAGTGGTCCGGGCCATCCGGCGCCTGCTGCGGGAAGAGAGTTTGCGCCCCCGCCAGATCATGGTGGCCGTGCGGGACGTGGACGCCTATTTCCCCCTCTTCCGGCAGGTGCTGGCGGACTACGGGATCCCCTGCTTCATCGACCACCGGCAGTCGGTAATGCATCATCCTCTGGTGGAGCTGCTGCGTTCCGCCCTGGAAGTGTGGGAGAAAAACTGGGCCTACGATCCGGTGTTCCGCTTTCTGAAGACGGGTCTCGTCCAGGTCAGCGCCGAAGAGGTGGACCGGCTGGAGAACTACGTCCTGGCCGCCGGCATCCGGGGCAGCCGCTGGTACGGGGAGCAGCCCTGGGGTTATTTGCCCGGGCGGACCTGGCGGGAACAGGAAGATGAAGAGCGGCAAACATTTCCCCCGTCCGAACTGGAAGAAATTGACGAAATTCGCCGCAAAGCGGTCAAAGAACTGCGCCTCGCCCAGGAAAAGGTGCAGGCGGCCGCGGCCGGCCGGCCGGCGCGCGTGGGCGCCCGCCGGTGGGCGGCCGTTTTAGTGGAACTGTGCCTGGACCTGGCGGTGCCGGAGAAGCTGGACCGGTGGAGCCGGGCGGCTTTAGCCCTGGGGCGGCCGGAGCTGGCCCGGGAGCACCGCCAGGTGTGGCGGCTGGTGAGCGGCCTGCTGGACGAACTGGTGGCGGCCCTGGGGGAGGCGGAATTGAGCGCCGCGGAATTGAGCGCCGTGCTGGACGCGGGTCTGGAGGCCGCGCGCTTGAGCCTGATCCCGCCCGTGCTGGACGCGGTGACCGTGGGCAGCCTCGACCGTTCCCGGCCGCCCCGGGACCTGCAGGCGCTCTTTTTGGCCGGCCTTACCGAGGGGGCCCTGCCCGCCCGCATCCGTCCCGCCGGGGTGTTTACCGAGGAGGAGCGGGAGCAGCTGGCCGGCCGGCTGGCGCAAAAAAACCGGGAGCTGCCCGCCGGCACCGCCGACCGCCTGCACCAGGAGCAATTTCTCATCTACCAGGCCCTTACCCGGACCGCCGGGAGCCTTTACTTGAGCTACCCGCTGGGGGACGACGAGGGGCGGGCCGTCACCCCCTCGCCGGTGGTCCGCCGGGTGCGGGAACTGCTGCCGGGGCTAAAGGCCCGGTTCCTGGCCGCCGACCCCCCGGGCGGGGCGGAAGACGCGGAATACGTGGAACACCCGGCCGGTCTGCTCCCCCGCCTCGGCCTGCGCTTCCGGGAGGCTTCCTGGGGCCGCCCCGTTCACCCCTTGTGGTGGCGGGTGTACAACCTGCTGCTGGAAAGCGAGGAGTGGCGGGAAAGGCTGGCGGCGCTGGCGGCCGGCCTGCTGTTCCGCAACCTGGAGCCGCCCCTGGGGCGCGAGCTGGGCCGCCGGCTCTGGAGCCGGCCGCGGCCGTCCGGCGGGCGGGTGCTGACCAGCAGCGTCTCCCGGCTGGAGCGGTTCGTCCAGTGCCCCTTCGCCCATTTCCTGGCCTACGGGCTGGGGCTGGAGGAGCGGGCGGTCTACGAGGTCGCCCCGCCGGATACAGGCCAGCTTTATCACGAAGCCCTGCGCCGCTTTGTGACGGAAGTGCAGCAAAACGGTCCCGCCTGGGAGGAACTGGGCGAAGAGGAGATCGACCGGATCTGCACGGAAGTGGTGGAGAGTCTGGCCCCCCGGCTGCAGAACCAGATCCTGCTCTCCAGCGCCAGGCTGCGCCGGCAAAAGGAGCGGCTCCTGGAGCGGGTCGGCGACTCCGCCCGGGCGCTCACCCGGCAGATGCGGCAGAGCGGTTTTCGCCCGGCCGCCCTGGAAGTATATTTCGGCCCCCGGGAAAAGATCCCGCCTCAGGAGCTGCCCGCCGGGGGGACGGCCGCCCTTCCCTTCTGGCCGCGGCTTATCCTGCCCCCCCTGGAACTGGCTGTAGACGGGGAGGTAATTTTAAGCCTGGTGGGGCGGATTGACCGGGTGGATTTGGGCCGGGGCGGGGAGTGTCTTTACCTGCGGGTGATCGACTATAAGTCCGGCCGCAGCCGCCTCGACCTGCCCGGGGTGCTGGCCGGAGCCCAGCTCCAGCTGCTGGTCTATTTATGGGCGGCGACTTCGCACTTTGCGCGCTTGAGCCGCCGCTCCCGGCAGCCGGTGCGGCCGGCCGGCGCCTTTTACTTCTCCGTCCAGCGGCCCGTTCTCCGGCTGGACCAGCCGGAGCTTGCGCCGGAGGAACTGGAACGGGAGTGGCTGAAAGAATTTAAACTCTCCGGCTGGCTGGTGGATCATGGTCCCGAACTGTACTCCCTGTTTGATTCCGGCCTTGCCGCCGGGGCAGCGTCCCTGCTGATCCCGGTCCGGCTCAATAAAGACGGCAGCCCATCCCGGCAGCAGCTTCAGTCCGTCTACACGCCCGCCGAATTCCAGGTGCTGATTGACCTTTTAGGAACGCTCCTGCGCAGGGCCGCCGGGGACATCCTGGCCGGCCGCGTGGATATCGCGCCTTTGCGCCTTGGTTCCGCCGGCGCCTGTGGGTATTGCGTCTACCGGCCGGTCTGCCGCTTTGACCTCTGGCTGCCGGAAAACCGCTACCGGAGCCCGCAAATCGATAAAACGGCCCTGCGGCGGCGCCTGGCGGAGTGCGCCGCCCGGGGAAAGGGAGCGGGAGAGAGAGCGGAAGCGGAAGAGGAAGGAGGCGCGGGATTTGTCCTCTATACGCTGGACTGACGAACAGGAAAAGGCCATCGCCACCCGGGGAGGGAACCTGCTGGTCAGCGCCGCCGCCGGGTCGGGGAAAACCGCCGTCCTGGTGGAGCGAATCGTCCGGCGGCTGCTGGACGAAAAGGAGCCGGTGGACGTGGACCGGCTGCTGGTGGTCACCTTTACCGATGCGGCGGCGGCGGAAATGCGTCAGCGGATCACCGCGCGTCTCACCCGCGCCCTGCAGGAACAGCCGGGCAGCGCCCGGGTGCAGCGCCAGCTTTTCCTGGCCCCTCGCGCATCCATCGGCACCCTGCACTCCTTTTGCGCCGAGGTGGTGCGGCGCCATTTCTACCTGCTGGGCCTGGACCCGGGCTTCCGGGTGATGGATGAAAACGAGGCTTCCCTTTTGCGCCTGGAAGTGCTCTCTGACGTGCTGGAAGAATGTTACGAGGAGCACCGGGACGCCCCGCCCGAGGCACCCTTTCTCTACCTGGCCCGGGCCCTGGCGGACCGTCACGGGGGCGATCGCGAGCTGCCGGAGCTGATCTTGCGTCTCTACGCTTTTGCCCGCAGTCTGCCCCGGCCGCGGGCCTGGCTGAACCGGACGGCTGCCGTTCTGGCCGAAGCCCCCGCCCGGACCTGGGAGGAGCAGCCCTGGTTCGGGGAGTGGCGGGAGTGGCTGCGCCTGGAACTGGAAGGCTGGCGGGACGCCCTGGCCGAGGCCGCCCGCCTGGCCGCCGGCGCCAGCGGGCCTAAAGCATACGGGCCGGTGCTGGCGGAGGATCTGGCCCGGGTCCAGGCCTGGCTGGAGATGGCGGAGGGGGGTTCGGCAGGCTTTTTCGATTTGAAAAAAGCCCTGGAAGAGGGCCGGGAGTGGGGCGACCTGCCCCGGACCGCCCGGGGCGAGGCGGCGGAAGAAGTGAAAAAGCGGGTACGGCAATTGCGGGGGCGGGTCAAAGAGCGCTTAGGCGGCCTGCTGGCGGAGTATTTTGCCCGCTCCCCGGAGGAGCTGGCCCTTGATCTGGCCCGGATGGCTCCGCAAATGCAGGCGCTGGTGGAAGCGACCTTGAGGTTTGACCGGGCCTACCGGCAGGCCAAGCGGGAGCGGGCCGTGGCCGATTTCGCCGACCTGGAGCACGACGCCCTGGCCATCCTGGCGGCAAACGGCGAGGGTTCCCCCTGGGGTGAAGAAGCGCCGGGTGATCCCGCCGCCCCCCTCCTTCCTTCCCCCGTGGCTAAAGAGTACCGGAACTTTTTTGCGGAAGTGCTGGTGGACGAGTACCAGGACATCAACGGCGTCCAGGAAGCCCTCCTGGAGCTGGTTTCCCGGGGGGACAACCGTTTCCTGGTGGGGGACGTGAAGCAAAGCATCTACCGCTTCCGGCTGGCGGACCCGCAGGTGTTTTTAAGCCGCTACCGGGCTTACGCCGACCTGGACTTCGATCCGGCCTCCGGACCGGCTCCCGGCCGCCGGGCGGTCCTCTCCGCCAACTTCCGCAGCCGCCGCGAAATCCTGGAAACGGTGAACTACGTCTTCAGCCGGCTGATGACCAGCCGGGCGGCCGAACTGGACTACGACGAGCGGGCGCGCCTGAACTGCCGGGCCGGTTACCCGGAATGTCCGGCGGGAAATGCGGGCGGACCGGTGGAAATCCACCTGTTGGATTACGCGCCGCCGGAAACACTTTTGTCCGGGGGGCTGCCCGGCGGGCAAAACGGGGAAGAGACGCCGGCCGCGGCTTTTTCCGGGGAGGTAAACGGCGGCGGGGAACCGCCGGCGGGGCCGGAGCCGCCGGAACCGCCCGCGTTTATCCCCGGGGCGGGGCGGCCGGGGCCGGAACCGGAAGAGCCGGAGGAACTGGACCTGGTCCGCCTGGAGGCCCGCTGGGCGGCGGAGCGGGTCCACCGGCTGGTGACGGAGGAAAAGTTCCTGGTTTACCAGCAGGATAAAAAAGAATACCGTCCCGTTACCTGGCGGGACGTGGTGGTGCTGATGCGCTCTTTAAAGGGGCGGGCCGGCGTGTTCGTGGAAGAGTTCCGCCGGCTGGGCGTTCCGGTTTACGCGGACGGCAGCGGGGGGTATTTTGCCGCTCCGGAGGTGGAGACGGTGCTGGCCGCCCTGCAGGTGATCGACAACCCCCGCCGGGACATCCCGCTGGCGGCGGTGCTCCGTTCGCCCCTGGCGGGACTGAACGCGGCCCGGCTGGCGGAGATCCGCCTGGCCTGCCCGGAAGGGGATTTTTACACCGCCGTGCGCCGGGCCGCCCAGGGGCCGCCCGGGGTGGCGCCGGAGCTGGCGCGCGTTTTAAGCCGCTTCCTGGAGCGGCTGGAAGGCTGGCGGGAGCTGGCCCGGCGCCTGCCGCCCGCCGAACTACTCACCGAGCTTTACCGGCAGACCGGCTACTATGACCTGGTGGGGGCCCTGCCCGGCGGGGCGGTGCGCCAGGCCAACCTGCGGGCGCTGGTGGACCGGGCCCGGCGCTTCGAGGGGACCATTTACCGGGGGCTGTTCCGCTTCCTGCGCTTTATCGAACAGCTCCGGGAGGAAGGCGGGGACCTGGACGCCGCCCGCTCCCTGGGGGAAAACGAAGACGTGGTCCGGATCATGAGCGTGCACCGGGCCAAGGGGCTGGAATTTCCCGTAGTGGTGGTCGCCGGCCTGGGCCGCCGGTTCAACCTGCAGGATCTTTCCCGGAGTTTTCTTTTGCACCGGCAGCTGGGCTGCGGCCCGGTGGTGACGGACCTGGAGCGGGGGGTGCGCTACCCTACCGTGCTGCACCGGGTGATTAAAGAGCGCCTGCGCCGGGAAGCCCTGGCCGAGGAGATGCGCCTGCTCTACGTCGCCCTGACCAGAGCCCGGGAGCGGCTGATCCTGGCCGCGGCAGTGCGGCAACTCGACCGGCGGGTGGAGCAGTGGCGGAGCCGGGCGGCCGCGGCGCCGCCGGAGGGTCCTTTGAGCGTTTCGCTGCTGACCGGGGCGGGGTCCTTTTTGGACTGGTTGGGCCCGGCCCTGTGGAGCCACCCGGATCTGGCCGGATTGTCCGCCGGGGAAGAGGTGGCGGCGGCCGGAAACGAATTTCTCCGGGTGCACCTCTGGCCGGCGACGGCCCTGGAGCGCTTGGGGAGCGCGGCCGCCGGGAAGGAGGAAGGGCGGGACTCCCTCCCGGCCCGGCAGCTGGCTGATCTTTTGCCGCTGCCCGCCGCCTGGCTGCAGGAAAAGGAAAAACAGGAACGGGAAGCGGGCCGGGCGGAGGGAGCGGCGGAAATGCCCGGGGACGAGGAGCTGCGCCGCCGGCTTTTCTGGACGTACCCCCACCGGGAACTGGCGGCCCTGCCTTCCAAGGTGACGGTTACCGAGTGGCGGCACCGGCAGGAGGAACTGGCGGAACAAAGCGGCGAAGAAATGCCCGCCGCCGGGTGGCGGGAAGATGTTTTTCAAGAAAGCGAGCTGCCGCCGGGGCTTGACCTTCCCGCCTTTTACGCCGGGGAACACCCCGGCGGAACCGAACGGGGCCGGGCCGTTCACCTGGTCATGCAAACCCTGGAGCTGGCTTCGCCCCCGGACGAAGCCGCCGTCCGGCGCCATCTGGCTTCCCTCGTGGAGCGGGAAATCCTGCGCCCGGAAGAGCGGCGGCTGGTCCGCCCCGCGGAAATCGTCCGCTTCTGGCGGGGTGAGCTGGGCCGGCGGGTACTGGCCGCCGCGAAAAACGGCCGGCTTTGGCGGGAAGTGCCCTTCACCCTGGGTCTGCCGGTGCCCGAGCTGTACCCGGAAACGGCCGGCCGGGTGCCCCCGGGGGAAACCGTCCTCCTTCAGGGGACAATCGACTGCCTGCTGGTGGAGGAGGACGGACTCGTCATCATCGACTATAAAACCGACCGGTTAACGGAAGACGAACTGCCGGCGGCGGCGGACCGCTACCGGCCGCAGCTGGCCCTTTACGCCCGCGCGGCCCAACAGATATTAAGCCGGCCGGTGCTGGAAAAATACCTTTACTTCTTTGCCCTCGACCGGGCGGTGGCGGTGTAAAAATGTGGGCTTGCTTAAATCCGGAAAATGTGCTATGTAAATTATGTTTTATTTTTTTGACGAAAGATAGGGGGAGCTTAAGTTTTGCGCAAAATCACCTTAATTCCCGGCGACGGCATCGGCCCGGAGATTACGGAGGCGACCAAAGCCGTGCTGGCCGCCGCCGGCGCCCCGGTGGAGTGGGAAGTCGTTCTGGCCGGGGAAAACGCCCTGAAAGAATCCGGCGCCCTGCTTCCCGAGGAGACGCTGGCTTCCATCCGCCGGAACAAAGTCGCCTTGAAAGGCCCTTTGACCACCCCGGTGGGTTCGGGTTTTCGCAGCATTAACGTGGCCCTGCGCAAGGAATTCGACCTTTACGCCAACCTGCGCCCGGCCAAAACCTACGCCGGGGTCAAATCCCGCTACGCCGGCGTGGACCTGGTGGTGGTGCGGGAAAATACGGAGGACCTTTACGCCGGGGTGGAGCACATGGTGGGGGAGGACGCCGCGGAAAGCATTAAAATTATCACCCGCAAAGGGTGCGCGCGGATCATCCGCTTCGCTTTTGATTACGCCGTTCGCGAAGGCCGCCGGAAGGTGACCGCCGTCCACAAGGCGAACATCATGAAATGCACCGACGGGCTGTTTTTAAAGGTGGCGCAGGAGGTTGCCGCCGAATACCCCCAGATCGAGTTTGAAGACCGGATTGTGGACAACATGTGCATGCAGCTGGTGCAGAAGCCGGAGCTCTACGACGTGCTGGTCATGCCCAACCTGTACGGCGACATTGTCTCGGACCTTTGCGCCGGGCTGGTGGGCGGCCTGGGGGTGGCCCCCGGCGCCAACATCGGCGCGGACATCGCCATTTTCGAACCGGTGCACGGCAGCGCCCCGAAGTATGCGGGGATGAACAGGGTCAACCCCACCGCCATGATCCTCTCGGCGGTGATGATGCTCCGGTATATCGGCGCGCCGGCGGTCGCCGAAAAAGTCCACCGGGCTTTGACGGAGGTGCTCCGGGAAGGAAAGTCCGTTACCTCCGACCTGGGCGGCAGCGCAGCAACAATGGAAATGGCGGAAGCAGTTATCCGGGCGATGAGAGATTAAGGACTTTTTTATGAAAATTTAATCTTGAGAAAGAGGAGATCAGCCTTTCGGGATAGAATTGACAACTATCCGCAACTGTCTGGAAAATTTTGGCGAATGGCGGAAAAATAAACGGCCGCGAAGGGGGAGGCGGACTTGCCGGAAGCGCTTGTCAACGGGCTGCGGATTAGCTACGAAATAAGCGGAGAAGAAGCGGGAACTTCGCCAACGGCGGTAATTTACATTCACGGTTCCGGCGGGACGGGTTACGTCTGGAAAAACCAGCTGCGGGTCCGGGTGCCCGGTTTTTGCCAGGTGACCGTGGATTTACCGGGGCACGGCCGCTCGGCGGGCGCGGGCGCCCGGACGATCGAGGAGTACTCCTCTTTTATCCGGGACTTCGCGCGGGCGGTTTTTGGCGCGCCGGTGGTGCTGGCGGGACATTCCATGGGGGGCGCGGTGGCCATGAGCTTCGCGCTGGTCTATCCGGAATATTTAAAGGGGCTGATCCTGGCGGGCACCGGCGCCCGGCTGCGGGTGGCCCCGGCGGTGCTGGAGGCGGTGCAGGACCCGGAAAAGAGCGCGGCGCTGCGCGGCTACGCCTATTCTCCGAAAACCTCGCCCGCCGTGGTGGAGGAAGCCGAAAAAGAGGCCGACCTTACGCCCGCGCAGGTCCGTTACAATGATTTCCTGGCCTGCGACCGTTTTGACATTATGGACCGGGTCAAGGAAATCCGGGTGCCGACCCTGGTTGTCTGCGGGGAGGACGACGTTTTGACGCCGGTTAAGTACTCCCGCTACCTGGAGGCGAACATTCCCGGGGCCCGCCTGGCGGTGATCCCGGCGGCCGGCCACATGGTCATGCGGGAGCAGCCGGAAGAGGTTAACAAAGCCATCGCGGAATTTTTGGCCACGCTCTAACCACTCCTGCCGCCTGCTTTTTCACCGCCTTTATGATGGAAGCCCAAGCGGGCGGCCAATTTTATCTATAGCCTCAAATTGAGAATAAAAAATTTAATGCCTATTAAAGAGATTTGTCATGAAACGATTTCAACTTAAAAAATCTTTAAGGGTGGCAATAATTATTATAAATGCTCTGTTATTGATTATTTGGAGTGGATGGGTCTTCTTTTGGTATGAAGTAATAATGTCAGATATTCCCCCAGCTCCAACAATTCGAGAGCTTCATGCTCTAGAAAGATTTGTTATCTATTGGTTTTTAATTTTAATTGAAAATATTGTGTTTCTAGTGTTTACAACAAATAAGACCACCCAACAGTAGATGGCCTTATTTGTTGTTTGTTTATTTTAGAAGATGGCAAGAATTGCATTTACAACGGTTGCTATTAATGCGATATCATCCCAGAACCAACGGTTTGAGTCAACAGACTCCTCTCCTGAGTCAATAATAGACATGTGGACAACAATAATTTCAGCCTGATCTTTTAACCACTGCGGAACGTCTGGCGAATCCAAGATTATCCGGAAAACTCTATCAGGAACAACGTGCCCAACAATTTCAATTGCCATTGATTTAGTCCAGACATTAAGATTTTTATTATATTCTCATTTTGGGAGACCCCCCATGCCGCAAGCGGCACCAGCAGAAGGATGAAAACAAGACTATAATGTTGTACAATATTCCCATAATCCGCGGCTGGCGACAAGAGGTCGGATTTCCTTGGTGCTTCGCGCCCGTAGGATAGACTGACCTCGAGAAGCCTGGTGCACCAAAGATTGTCGCTCCCATTTTGGGAAGCACGCAGGGTAGATTAACCCGTTAGGAGGCTTTCGCACCGGCCGCTGTCAACAAACGCCAGCCCGAAAAAGGGGGTTTGTCGACATGCAAATTGTTTACGAGCGCTGCTGCGGTTTAGACGTTCACAAGAAGTCGGTGGTTGCCTGCGCAATTACCCCCGAAGGGAAAGAAATCAAGACCTTCTTAGACCACCACGAAATGCTCTTCTGGACTGGGTTACCGCCAAAGGCTGTACCCACGTCGCCATGGCACGGGGGTGTACTGGAAACCGATCTACAACTTGACTTAAGCAAGCGGACATCACTGCTTTCGTAGTCAATGCCGCCCATATTAAGGCGGTACCCGGGCGCAAGACCGACGTTAAGGACGCCGAATGGATCGCTGATCTTTTGCGCCACGGCCTGCTGCAAGGCAGCTATATTCCCGACCGCCCCCAACGGGAACTGCGGGAACTCGTGCGTTACCGCCGGAGCCTGCTTGGCGAACGCGCAAGAGAAGTCCAGCGGATCCAAAAGGTTTTAGAAGGCGCCAACATCAAACTCGGTTCGGTGGCCACCGATATCCTGGGCGCTTCCGGAAGGGCCATGCTGGAAGCCATCGTTAACGGGATTGATCATCCGGAAACCCTGGCGACTATGGCCAAGGGGCGGCTGAAGAAGAAGCACGAGATTGCCTCCCGCCGGGGAGCAAATCGGGCTGCCGTTGCCGTCGGCCACAGTATTCTGGTCAGGGCTTACCATATCTTAAAGACGGGTAAACCTTACCGGGAGTTGGGTGCCAATTATTTCGATCAGCGCCGCAAAAATGCCATCGTCAACAATATGGTGAAACGCCTGAACAGCCTGGGCTTTAAGGTAACGATCGAAGCTGCTTAAGTTTTCGCTTGCTCCGTTTTGATTTTTAGACCACCCCTTTCAAAAAATCG